>NZ_JAAZQY010000005.1:25541-131223 GCF_012371315.1 Acinetobacter sp. A1 | reverse complement strand
TTAAACGACAATGAGATAAGTCGTTATACGCCTTACAAAACTGTAAAGCGTATATTGCAAGAACGGACTGACCGCTATAAGTCGGAACTGACCGACTCAGGCTCTAGTTACACGTTTGGCAACAAGACATTAACAGAGTGCGAATTAGTCCTTGACTATGTTTGACTACATTTTAAGGAACAGCAAATTGTGCAATCTTTGGAAGGTGGTATTTTAACTCAGCTGCACGTCCGTGAAGGTGAAATTGTCAAGCAAGGTCAAGTTTTAGCACAACTCGACCCAACGCGTTTTGCCTCGAATGTTGGTGAGTCCACATCATTATTGCTCGCAGCACAGGCCACAGCTGCACGCCTGCGCGCAGAAGTGAATGGCACCCCCTGCCGAAGTATTAAAAGAGCCGCAACTGGTCAATGAAGAAACAGCATTGTATCGCTCACGCCGCGCCAATTTAGAAGAATCTTTGTCTGGACTAAAACAAGCTCTGACACTGGTAGAGCAGGAACTGGCCATGACCGAACCGTTGGTTGCCAAAGGTGCTGCTAGTGAGGTGGAAGTACTGCGTTTAAAACGTGAAGCCAATAATTTACGCAATCAAATGAGTGATGTGCGCAATCAGTATTATGTGAAATCACGTGAAGAACTGGCCAAAGCCAATACCGACATTGAAACTCAGGCACAAGTGGTAAAAGGCAAATCAGATAGCTTGAGCCGCACGCTGTTTAAATCACCTGTACATGGCATTGTTAAAGAAATTGATGTGATGACTTTGGGCGGTGTCGTTCCGCAAAACGGCAAGCTGATGACCATTGTACCGCTAGATGAACAACTGCTGGTCGAAGCACGAATTTTGCCGCGTGATATTGCATTTATTCGCCCTGATCAAGACGCTTTGGTGAAAATTAGCGCCTATGATTATTCAATTTATGGTGGCTTAAAAGGCAAAGTAACCGTGATTTCGCCCGATACCTTACGAGATGAAGTCAAACAAGATCAATTTTATTATCGGGTCTATATTCGTACTGATTCCGACCAACTGAGCAATAAAGCAGGTCAAAATTTTAGCATCACCCCGGGTATGGTTGCGACCGTGGATATTAAAACTGGAGAAAAAACGGTATTGGATTATCTCATCAAGCCATTTAACAAAGCCAAAGAAGCCTTACGTGAGCGTTAAAACAATCTGACTTTATCAAAATTTTATTTTACCCTAACAGCAACAGCGCTTTAGACAGGATTGGTCACATCCTGTCTAAAGTGAGCATCCTATTATTTGGAACAGCATCTAGTGACGACACTCACCCTAAAGGCTTGATTTACTGGATGCGCTCAGTTGCTGGTTTTTCTAATTCCTACCGCACTCCAACTGCCTAAACAATCTACACCAAACAGTAAAATAACAATTTACGCCCCTTTGCAAGCCTTGCTGCACTGTGTATAACCATAAGTCACGCAATGCAAATGATAAGCATAGGCAAAACAGGGCAAAAAGCGTTAGACTATGCGTCTATATCAGTAAAATGTCGTTCCAGACAAATCAGAAGGTGAAGGTAGATGCCGCTCAATACTGTTGAAGAGCTCGTAGCAGATATCCGTGCAGGAAAAATGGTCATCCTGATGGATGATGAAGACCGTGAAAATGAAGGTGATTTAGTCATTGCCGCAACTCACGTTCGCCCTGAAGATATCAACTTCATGATTACGCATGCACGTGGTCTTGTGTGTCTGACCTTAAGTCGTGACCGTTGTCAGCAATTGAACCTTCCTTTAATGGTCGATGCCAACGGTGCGCAACATGGCACAAACTTTACCTTATCCATTGAAGCTGCTGAAGGCATTACGACTGGTATTTCTGCCGCAGAACGTGCGCATACCATTCAAACTGCAGTTGCTGCACATGCCAAGCCTGCCGATATTGTTCAACCTGGGCATATTTTCCCACTCATGGCACAGCCAGGTGGCGTTTTGCACCGTGCCGGTCATACCGAAGCAGGTTGTGACCTTTCCCGTTTGGCAGGTTTAGAACCAGCATCGGTAATTTGTGAAATTATCAATGAAGACGGCACCATGGCGCGTCGTCCAGATTTAGAAGTTTTTGCTGAAAAGCATGGCCTCAAAATTGGCACCATTGCAGATTTAATCCACTACCGTATGACCAATGAGCAAACTGTAGAACGTCTAGATCAGCAAAGCATTGACACCGAATATGGTACATTTGACTTGTATCGCTACCGTGAATTGGGTAACCCAGATATTCACTTGGCATTGGTTAAAGGCGAGCCTAAAGAAGGCGTGACCACAGTCCGTGTGCATGGTTTTAATCCAACACGTGACTTGCTCAAACTGAACAAAGCAGACGGTTCCGCTACTTGGAATTTAGACCGTGCGCTTAAAGAAATTGCAGACAGCGAACGTGGTGTTTTGGTGTGGATTGGTCAGGGGCAGTTACAGGACTTGGGCCCTGCCCTAGATAGCCTAAAAACCCCGAAACAGGGCAAAGCCAATGCTGCATTGTCTCAGCAATATCAAACCATTGGCGTGGGTGCACAAATTTTACGTGATTTAGGCGTTGAAAAAATGAAGCTGCTTAGCTCACCATTACGTTTCAATGCTTTATCAGGCTTTAACTTAGAAGTGGTGGAATATATCACCGCAGATCCAACATCAGAGAAATAATCGAGGTTGCTATGGCAATTCGCCGTATTGAAGGTTTATTACATCTCGCTAGCGAAGGCCGTTATGCGATTTTAGTCGGTCGTTTTAATAGTTTTGTGGTTGAGCATTTGCTTGATGGCGCAATTGACACATTGAAACGTCATGGCGTATCAGAGGATAATATCACTGTTGTTCATGCACCAGGCGCATGGGAACTTCCTGTAGTCGCTAAAAAATTGGCTGCATCGAATGGTTATGATGCCATTATTGCGCTAGGCGCAGTCATCCGTGGCAGCACGCCACACTTTGACTTTGTGGCAGGCGAATGTGCCAAAGGTTTAGGCGTGGTCGGTCTAGACACAGGTTTACCAGTGATTAATGGTGTACTCACTACGGACAGTATTGAACAAGCGATTGAACGCTCTGGAACAAAAGCAGGTAATAAAGGAAGCGAAGCTGCCTTAACTGCAATTGAAATGGTTAACTTGTTAAAGGCTATTTAACGCTATGTCGCAAACACTCCAAGCCACTTATGCAGCAAAACGCAAAGCACGTCGTTTTGCTGTGCAAGGTATTTATGAATGGCAAATGAGCCACAATCCAGTGCATGAAATTGAAGCACGTACCCGTGTGGAAAATGCCATGCACAAAGTGGATCTTGGTTATTACCATGAATTGCTGACTCAAGTGGTTGCCAATCATGAAGCTTTAGATGCTTTGCTGATACCTGTGCTTGACCGTGACATTCAAGCGCTCGATGGTGTTGAACTGGCAACTTTGCGCTTAGGCGCATACGAATTGCAGCAGCATCTGGAAATTCCATACCGTGTCGTACTGGATGAAGCGATTGAACTGGCCAAACACTTCGGCGGTGCAGACAGCCATAAATACATCAATGGTGTATTAGACCGTCTTGCCAACAGCTTGCGTGCAGAAGAAAAGCAACAAAGCAACTAATTCAAATTATTGAGTCGATTGTTGTATGGCTGAGTTTTCTATTATTGATACCTATTTCAACAGACCGCATCCCGATGCTGTCGATTTAGGTGTCGGTGATGACTCAGCCTTGCTTACACCTCCACCCCAACAACAGTTGGTGATTTGTGCTGACACGCTGATTGCAGGACGACACTTTCCCCTCGACACCTCCCCGCATGCCATTGGCTGGAAAGCCGTCGCAGTAAATTTATCGGATATTGCGGCGATGGGTGCAACTCCGCACAGTATTTTATTGGCCTTGAGCCTACCCCAAATTGATCACGACTGGCTAAAAGGCTTTAGTCAGGGTTTACACGATTGTTGCGATCAATTTGGCGTGCGCTTAATTGGTGGCGACACGACTCAGAGTCCACATCTAACCATTACTGTTACCGCACTTGGCTGGATTGAACACGGGCAAGCCGTTGCTCGTTCAGGTGCTCAAGTGGGCGATTACATTTGTGTCAGTGGACAAGTTGGTGATGCAGCCTTTGGGCTCGACCATCGTGAGCATCCTTTAAAACAACGTTTGGACTATCCAACACCACGCTGCCAACTTGGACGACAGCTCAAAGGACTGGCTTCAAGCATGATTGATGTTTCAGATGGCTTAGCTCAAGATTTGGGACATATTCTGGAAGCCTCTCAGGTGGGCGGATGTATTGAACTCGATCAACTGCCCATCGATCCTGCTCTAACCGAATTACCACAACAAAAGCAGTGGCAATATGCTTTGGCTGGTGGCGATGACTATGAGTTATGCTTTACAATAAGCCCGCAAAATTATCAGCAACTTTTGCAACAAACCTTAGATACCTCTATTCATATTATCGGTAAAATTAACAATCAAAACCGCTTAAGCTTTGAACAGAATGGCGTAGATCGTTCACTTCATTTTCATGGATACCAACACTTTGCACAAACCCGCGATTAATTTCAAAGCCATGTCTTGGACTGACAGACTGATTGTCTGCTGTGGTGTTGGCTTCGGTTCAGGTCTACTGCCCAAAGCACCTGGTACCTTTGGTTCGGCCTTTGCCCTACTCTTCATTCCCATTTGGTTCGCACTTGGTTTCATTCCAAGCCTTTTTGCCATTGCTATGATGTCCCTGGTTGGCATATATATCTGTGGGCGTACTGCACAAGTTATGGGCGTACATGATGATGGTCGTATTGTTTGGGATGAGTTTGCAGGACAATCGATTACTTTTTTACCCCTGATTTTTATCAATCAAATCAGCTGGGTCTGGGTAATAGTAGGTTTTGCCTTATTCCGACTATTTGATGTGTGGAAACCTTGGCCAATTCGTGTCATTGATCGTCAGGTCGAAGGTGGTTTTGGCATCATGCTGGACGATATTATTGCGGGTCTTTGGGCCGCATTATGTATTTATATTTATTTATCTTTTACTTTGGTTTAGCCATCACTAGGATTCAACATGTCTACCACCGTGATTATTCTTGCTGCAGGTAAAGGCACGCGCATGCGTTCAAATTTACCAAAAGTATTACAACCTCTTGCAGGACGACCTCTTTTGGGTCACGTGATTGATACCGCAAAAAAATTACAAGCCGATCATATTATTACCATTTACGGTCATGGCGGTGCTTTGGTTCAAAATGCTTTTACGCATGAACAGATACAGTGGGTCGAACAGGCTGAACAGCTGGGCACAGGTCACGCAGTCAAAGTAACTTTGCCTGTTTTACCACGTGAAGGTGTATCACTGATTTTATCGGGAGATGTACCTTGCATTACAGAGCAAACCCTACAAAAGCTGCTCGATGTTTCACGTGAAACCCAAATTGGATTGGTGACACTCACCCTTGCCGATGCCACGGGTTATGGTCGTATTGTGCGTAAAAACGGTAAAATTCAAGCGATTATTGAACATAAAGATGCATCTGAAGCACAGCGCCAAATTCAAGAAATTAACACGGGTATTTACTGCGTCAGTAATGCCAAATTACATGAATGGCTGCCAAAACTAAGCAATAACAATGCGCAGGGTGAATATTACCTGACCGATATTGTGGCGATGGCAATTGCCGATGGTTTAGAAGTTGCATCGGTAAAACCCGAACTGGCTTTTGAAGTAGAAGGCGTGAATGACCGTGTACAATTGGCTGCCTTAGAACGTGAATTCCAGAACTTCCAAGCCAAGCAACTTATGCAACAAGGTGTGCATTTAATTGACCCAACCCGTTTTGATTTACGTGGCAATCTCCATGCAGGTAAAGACGTTCGCATTGACATTAACGTGATTATTGAAGGTAATTGCGAACTAGGTGATGGCGTAGAGATTGGTGCAGGTTGTATCCTCAAAAACACCAAAATTGCTGCGGGCACTAAAGTTCAGCCGTATAGCGTATTTGACCAAGCGGTTGTAGGTGAAGCTGCACAGATTGGCCCGTTCTCACGTTTACGCCCGGGTACAATATTGGCCAATGAAGTGCATATTGGCAACTTTGTTGAAGTGAAAAACAGTCAAATTGGTTTAGGCTCTAAAGCCAACCACTTTACCTACTTAGGGGATGCCGAAGTGGGTGCAGGCAGCAATATTGGTGCAGGTACGATTACTTGCAATTATGATGGTGCCAATAAATTTAAAACTATTATTGGTGACCAAGTCTTTATTGGTTCAAATAGTTCATTGGTTGCACCTGTCACCATTGCCAATGGTGCAACGGTAGGCGCAGGTTCGACCATTACCCGTGATGTTGCAGAACAGTGTTTAGCTGTGGAACGTTCTAAACAGTTCACTAAAGAAAATTATCAACGTCCACAAAAATTGAAAAAATAAGAGGAAGTTCCTATGTGCGGTATTGTCGGTGGCGTTGCAGAACGTAGTATTACCAATATCCTCATTGAAGGTTTAAAGCGTTTAGAATATCGCGGTTATGATTCCGCAGGTTTGGCATTGATTAGTCAAGGTCAGGTCTTGCGTGAGCGTCGTGTCGGTAAAGTAGCAAATCTTGAGCAAGCAGTACTAGATTCTCAAATAACAGGTTCACTCGGTATTGCGCACACGCGTTGGGCAACACATGGTAAACCGACTGAAAACAATGCACATCCGCATATTTCTGGCAATGTTGCTGTCGTACACAACGGTATTATCGAAAATTATCAAGAACTGAAAGACGAGCTGGAAACTTTAGGCTATGTGTTCAGTTCTCAAACGGATACTGAAGTGGTTGCCCATTTGGTCGACCATGCTCTTAAAACTGCACCGAGTTTATTGACTGCAGTTCAACAAGTGGTACCACAACTTAAGGGTGCCTATGCATTAGGCATTATCCATACCGATTACTCTGATGAATTGATCACCGTGCGTGAAGGTTCGCCTTTGGTGATTGGTGTCGGTATTGGCGAAAACTTTATCAGTTCAGACCAATTGGCGTTATTGCCAATTACCAACCGTTTCATGTATTTGGAAGAAGGTGATATTGCCCGCTTAACCCGCCACAGCATTGAAGTTTTTGTAAATGGTCAAACGGTTCAACGCCCTGTAAAAGAGCTGGATGCAACTGTAAGCAATGCATCGAAGGGTGAATATAAGCACTACATGCTCAAAGAAATTTATGAGCAACCTGAAGCGATTCAACAAACCATTTCACAAGCATTAAATGGCAACGCTTTACGTGAAGATTTCCTGAAAGATGCTGAGCTTGATTTTGCCAAGATTCAACAGGTACAGATTATTGCCTGTGGTACCAGCTACCATGCGGGGATGATTGCAAAATATTGGTTTGAACAGCTGATTAACTTGCCATGTCATGTGGAAATTGCCAGCGAATACCGTTATCGCACGCCAGTGATTGTGAATAATACGTTGTATGTGTGCATTTCACAATCGGGTGAAACTGCAGATACTTTAGCTGCTTTACGCGACACGCAAAAACGTGCTGCTGCAAAAGGCTTAAATATTAGCACCATGACCATTTGTAACGTAGCGACTTCATCTATGGTGCGTGAAACCCATCATAGTTTGTTGACGCTTGCAGGTCCTGAAATTGGTGTGGCATCGACCAAAGCCTTTACCACACAGTTGGCAGCATTAATGCTGTTGGTGCTCAAAATTGGTCAGGTGAAAAATGCAATAGCAGCAACAGAAACAGCTGAAATTATTGCAGGCTTGTGGCACACACCAAAAGTGATTTTAGATACTTTGCAAAATGATACGGCAATTTTGCGTTTGTCTGAATTGTTTGTAGAGAAAAATCACTGCCTATTCTTAGGTCGTGGCACACAATTCCCAATTGCTTTGGAAGGTGCACTGAAATTAAAAGAAATTTCATATATTCACGCAGAAGGTTATGCTGCGGGTGAGTTAAAGCACGGCCCATTGGCTTTGGTAGACAATGACATGCCTGTGGTGATTTTGGCACCACAAGATGACATGTTGGACAAACTGAAGTCGAATATGGAAGAAGTACAAGCACGTGGTGGTGAATTATTTGTCTTTGCAGATGAGCATAGCGGTATCCCTGCAGACAAAGAGCGTCAGCATGTAGTGTATGTTCCACAAGTCAGCTCATTGCTTGCGCCAATTGTGTATAGTATTCCTGTGCAGTTGCTGTCTTACCACGTTGCAGTGTTACGTGGTACAGATGTCGACCAGCCTAGAAACCTAGCAAAAAGTGTAACTGTAGAATAATATTCATATTATTTAATGATTTAAATTTAATTTATTAATTTTAAATTAATCGCAATCCGCAGCCTGCTTGTTAAAAAACCAGCCTGCGGATATTTTTGTCTTTATCTTTTCTAAACAGGTGCATTTAGCGCAAGACTCAGAACCTATCTGATTCAGACCGTTTGCTCGATCCCCAAAATACAAGTTTAAAGTCTATAGCAGGATGAATTTTTAAAAATGTTGCTTATTTATGCAAACAATACAGACGAATGCAAAAAATGATTGACCCGATTTTTGCATCATGTATTATACACCGCATGCGGGAATAGCTCAGTTGGTAGAGCACAACCTTGCCAAGGTTGGGGTCGCGAGTTCGAGTCTCGTTTCCCGCTCCAGATTTTAAAAGCCTCAATCGAAAGATTGAGGCTTTTTTTAATGATCTCAATTTATTAAAAATACTCCCTCACCTCTCCCCATACACCGTAGTAATCAAATGTTCAACCACTTGCGGCTCAGCCAAGGTGGAAGTGTCTCCCAAACTATCCAATTCATTTGCAGCGATTTTTCGTAAAATACGGCGCATAATTTTACCTGAACGGGTTTTAGGCAAAGCAGGTGCCCAATGCAAAGCATCTGGTGTTGCCACTGGCCCTAAAATTTTACGCACCCAATGCACCAGCTCGTCACGTAACTGTTCCGACTCTGCTATTCCTGCTTGTAAGGTCACAAAGGTACAAATTCCCTGCCCCTTAATGTCATGTGGCATTCCCACCACTGCTGCCTCAGCCACCGCTTCATGTGCCACCAAAGCACTTTCAATTTCTGCCGTTCCTAAACGGTGCCCTGATATATTCAAGACATCATCCACACGTCCTGTGATCCAGTAATATCCATCTTCATCACGGCGTGCGCCATCTCCTGTGAAATACGCACCGGGATAGGTCGAAAAATATGCTTCAATAAAACGTGCAGGATCACCCCAAATACTGCGCATTTGCCCTGGCCATGAATCTTTAATAATTAAATTACCTTCTGTTGCACCTTCTAGTTCATTGCCGTCTGCATCCACAATTGCGGGTTGTACCCCAAATAATGGTCGGGTTGCCGAACCCGGTTTAAGCGGGGTTGCACCAGGCAATGCTGAAATTAAAATACCGCCTGTTTCGGTTTGCCACCATGTATCTACAATTGGGCAACGACCTTCACCCACCACGTTGTAATACCAGTTCCAAGCTTCAGGATTAATCGGCTCACCAACGGAACCCAATAAACGCAAACTGCTGCGGTCACTTTCACGTACAAAACGGTCTCCCTCCCGCATCATGGCTCGAATGGCAGTCGGTGCTGTATATAAAATGGTGATGTTGTGCTTATCGACAATATGTCCTGTACGCGCCCAACTTGGGTATTGGGGTACCCCTTCAAACATCACAGTGGATGTCCCATTCGATAAGGGGCCATACAAAACATAAGAATGTCCTGTAATCCAGCCCACGTCTGCGGTACACCAGAACACATCATCCTGTTTCAGATCAAATACTTCTCTGAAGGTGCTGTTCACATAGGTTAAATAACCACCTGTGGTATGTAAAACTCCTTTGGGTTTTCCTGTGGAACCCGAGGTATATAAAATAAATAGCGGGTCTTCAGCATTCATCGGTTCTGGCGGGCAATTGTCATTCACCGACATAATTTCCATGTGATACCACAAGTCGCGTTCAGGCTGCATCTGAATCGGGTTGCCTGTACGATGCACCACAATCACATTCTGCACACATTCAGTACCTGCAATGTTCAGCGCTTCATCCACATTGGCTTTTAAATAAATCGGTTTGCCACCACGCATGGCGGAGTCTGCAGTCACAATTAACTTGGCCTGACAGTCTTCAATTCGGCTGGCTAAGGCATCGGGTGAAAAACCACCAAAAACCACACAATGCACCGCACCAATTCGTGCACAGGCCAGCATTGCAATCGCAGCTTCCGACACCATAGGCATATACAGCACCACTCGGTCACCTTTTTGTACACCATTCTTTTTCAGCACATTGGCAAAACGGCAGGTTTCATCATGCAGTGAAGCAAAAGAAATTACTTTATGACGAGATGGATGATCACCCTCCCAAATAATGGCAGGTTTATAAGGGTGCTCTTTTAAATGACGGTCTAAACAATTGGCACTGACATTGAGCTGTCCATCGGCAAACCATTCTATGTTGAAATGTTCGGGGTCAAAGTTGGTGTTTTTGACTTGCGTAAAAGGCTTGATCCAATCCAAACGTCGAGCTTGTTCAGCCCAGTAGGCATCTGGATCCTCTATAGATTGTTGATAGCGTTGGAAATATTCTGCCTCAGTGGTACGGGCAGTCTTTTTAAATTCATCTGGAACAGGATATACGTCTTTCATCTGCTACTTCCTTGATGTTCTTGCATCTCATCACGAGATGTATGCCACGTTATTGATTATTATTTCTGCACATTTACAGTATGAACTGACTGTTTTACAGCCTACTATTCGGCTTTAGTCGCATAAAATTTATACAAGATTTCAGAACTTCTGACTGTTCTGATTGATACCGAAAATGCTGCCTACATACTGCGGTGTTTTCATTCCACTCTACAGCGGATTGCATGATTTTTAAAGAAATTTACGCTCAACGACGCTACATCTTCACATTTTTTTACGCAGCATATTGCAAACATCAACACGCAAAAGGATCAATATTTTTTAGCGTAATCACGATAAAAAGTAAAAAACACAGCATGCAGTACATCTCAGCTAAAATGTCATCATCTTGTCTAAAAGATTGCCAAGTGCGTAACAGCGGATTAACCAAAGCCATTTTTTCAGGCAAAATAGCCTCTCTATTTTGAGTTCGGAATCACCGTGGCAGAATCCAAGCCCTCGTTAAGTGAAGTGTCTGAAAACACCAGTCAACTGTTGCATGAAGCCACTGAAAAAACCACGCAAACCGTGATTAATCATACGGCCAAGTACAACGACGCCTACTCCACTATCGACAAAATTATGGATGGCTTTTGGGAGCGGGCGCCGTATTTATGTATAGCTGCAGTGGTACTGATTTTGTTTTGGTTAATTGCCCGTGTATTTAAATGGTTTGTCCGTAAAACACTGTCTAATCGCTCCTATACCCGACAAAATTTGGTCTTGGTGTTAAATCGGGTCGGTAGCTCTGCCATTGTCTTTTTTGGTTTTTTAATTGCGATGGTGATTGCCATTCCTGGCTTTACCCCAAGTCAGCTCATGAGTGCTTTGGGATTAGGCTCTGTAGCGATTGGTTTTGCTTTTAAGGATATCTTTCAGAACTTATTGTCGGGTGTACTGATTTTGATTGGTGAGCCTTTTAAAATTGGCGATGACATCATCGTCAATAATATGGAAGGCACGGTGGAAGATATTCAGATTCGTGCAACCTTTTTGCGCTCTCCCGATGGCCGTCGCATCGTGATTCCAAATGCCACGGTCTATACCAGTGCCGTGACTGTAAATACTGCGTATACCCGTCGTCGTTGCGAGTTCGTGGTGGGTATTGGTTATGAAGATGACGTACAAAAAGCCAAACAGATTATTTTGGCCATTTTAGACCGCGACATCAAAATTTTAAGTCAGCCTGCCTTTAGTGTGAATGTCACTGCATTGGCCGATTTTTCCATCAATTTAAATGTGCGCTGGTGGGTCAATACCACCGAAACCACCACATCGGCTTCCATTAGTGAGGTGCAGGAGCGTGTCATTGCGGCCTTTGCCGAGCATCACATTTCCATTCCTTACCCAGTACAGGAAGTGAAAGTGTATCGAGGTGAAACGGCATTGCTTGAAGAAGATTCAAACCGAGCCAAACAAACGCCCTAATACATAGGCAATCACGGTTTCAGTCCGAATAATACGGTTGCCCAAGTGTCGTGCTTGGCAGCCGTTTTTTTCGAGTAAATCAATTTCATAAGGAATAAAGCCGCCTTCTGGGCCAATCACAATACTACAAGGATGTTGAATGGTGTTCGGCATTGCCAGTTCAGTATAAGGATGCGCCACGTATGCAGGACAATCTGCAGAGATCAAATTAGGCAAAACATCTTCCACAAAGGGTTTAAAGCGTTTATAGCACTGAATGTCAGGCGCAATGGTATCGCCCGCTTGTTCTAAACCTAAAGTGATATATTGATCCAACTGCTGTAAAAATGGCGTTTGCCAATAGCTTTTATCAACCCGATAGCTGTGCAGTAAAATGATTTTTTCCACACCTAATGTCACGCTGTCCATAATTAAACGGCGCAGCACTTTTGGTCGTGGTAAGGCCACAATCAGGGTCACGGGTAATTTTTGAGGTACAGCTTCTTCATGTAAGGCTTTGACCTGAATCCGCTGCTCACTGACTTCCACCACTTCAGTCAAATAACGCTTGCCACCACGAATCCCGACTTTTAAGGTGTCACCGACTTGTACACCGACATGCGTATGCAAATGCTGCAGCTGTCGCTGTGCTGTAATTGACCATATTTCATTGGTAGTCTGTCGCGGGCCAAGTAATACAATATTCATGCTTACAAATACTGATCCATGACCTGAATATGCTCACGTAGTGCACCACGATTTTTATACATAATCACTTGGGCATTCTGATTCAATTGTGCACGTAATGCTGGTTCAAATAACAGTTGAGTCAAGGTTTTCACAGCTTGTGCTGCATCATCAACCACGTACACCGCTTCTGCCGCAACAAACTCATCCACCATACTTTGGAAGTTAAAATAATTTTTACCCAATACGGTGGCTACATTTAAAGCCAAAGGCTCTAAAATATTATGACCACCGCCAGGTTCATTCAATGAACCGCCCACATAGCAAGCCTGACTCATGGCATACCACAGCCACATTTCACCCATACTGTCGGCTAAATATAGCTGTGTATTTGCTTGGATACCTTCACCCAAACTACGACGCTGCATATTAAGTTGCAGCCTTTGTCCCAATTGTGCAACTTCATCAAAACGCTCTGGATGACGTGGTGCAACAATGCACAATAATTCGGGATGTTGCTCAAAGTACGGTTTTAAAGCAGTCAATAATTGTTGTTCTTCGGGTGCATGGGTACTGGCCAGCACCACAATTTTACGCTGTGCCAATTGCCATTCTTGCTGTAGCTGTGCTGCCTGCTGCACAAAATGCTCAGGTGCAGTAATGTCAAATTTAAGATTACCCAACACCTGCGTACGTGCTTCGGGCATACCCAAAGCCACAAAACGTTGTTGTGTAGCAAGGTCTTGTGCCAAAAGTTGTTGCAACCCCTGCAACATGCCACGTGTCAGGCCTTTAACTTTGGCATAGCCTTTGGCCGATTTTTCTGAAAGTCGTGCATTAATCAGTAAACATGGCACTTGAAAATGCTGCGCCTGATCAATCAAATTTGGCCATAATTCTGTTTCGACCAAGGCCAATAATTTAGGCTGATATTTTTGATAAAACTCACGAATTAAATGCACCTGATCGGCAGGTAAATACACGGCCTGAAATAAATTTAAATAGGGTGCTTTTAAAAATAAAGACTTGGCACGAGCCTGTCCCGTTTTGGTGGTATTGGTGACTAAAACAGGGTGACCTGCTTTTAAATAATATTCAATTAATGGTTGTGCAGCATTGGTTTCACCTACCGACACCACATGAAACCAAATGGCATGTAAATTTTTAGCGGGCTGAAATGGGCCAAAACGCTCAAGCAGTTCTTGTTGTAATTGCTCAGGATGTTCGGCACGTTTACGAATACGTGACTGATAAATCGGTTTTAGCAGGGTTAAAGCTGCGTTATACCAAAATGGAGTAGCCAAAAGATGCGCCCCAAAAGAAAGACTGTCGGCAAAATATAACAGAGCCACACACGCATGTTAATCGTATGTGGCGCTGTACGGGCTTTTATTCTACAGATTGTTGTGTTTCAGCCAAAGTTGGATAATCGATATAGCCTTCTGCAACAGCAGTACCAATCATAGTTTCCAGTTTGAGTTCATTTAAAGGAGCATCTGCCAGTAAACGCTCATATAAGTCTGGGTTAGCAATATAAGCCTTACCAAACGACACTGCATCGGCCTTGCCTGATGCCAATAATTCCACCGCATCGGCACGGCTTAAACGCATGTTGGCAATGTATGGCACACCGCCTGAACGTGCTTTCATTTCTTCGGAAATGCTGTCTTCAGCCAAATATTCACGGGTAAAGAAAAAGGCGATTTTGCGCTGACCCAATTGCTGCATCACATAGCCAAAGGTTTCACGTGGATCATCATCCCCCATGTCATGTTCATCGCCACGTGGTGCTAAATGCACACCGACACGACCTGCGCCCCATACTTCTATCAAGGCATCTACAACTTCCAACAAGAAACGTGCGCGATTTTCCACAGCACCGCCATATTCATCTTCACGTTGGTTGGTTTTACTTTGTAGGAATTGGTCAATCAGGTAACCATTGGCCGCATGCAGCTCTACACCATCAAAACCAGCCTCTTTGGCACGGATCGCGGCTTGTTTATATTGCTCGGTAATGGCATGAATTTCTGAAATTTCCAAAGCACGTGGTAATACATAAGGACGCTTTGGACGTAACAAACTGACATGACCAGCTTGTTGCACAGCACTTGCCGAAACAGGTGTTTCACCCTTCAGCAAATCAGGATGGGATACCCGCCCCACATGCCACAATTGCGCGACAATCAGACCATCTTTGGCATGCACCGCATCGGTAACCAATTTCCAGCCTTGTACTTGTGCATCTGTAAATAGACCTGGGGTATTGAAATAGCCATTGGCTTCTTCAGAAATCACCGTTGCTTCTGAAATAATTAAGCCTGCGCTGGCTCGCTGTGCATAATATTCCGCCATCATTGGCGTAGGTACACGGTCATCGCTGGCACGACTGCGGGTTAAAGGTGCCATCACTACACGGTTTTTAAGATGAAGATCACCCAAAACCAAAGGAGAGTTTAATTCAGCCATCATTGCCTCATGACTCACTACAACATGCGACTGTTTAGAGTGAGTGTTTTAAATATTCGATGTATTGCTGAATTAGTGCTTCATTACGAGAAAAATACGACCATTGCCCATACTTTTCTGCACGAATAAGGCCTGCCTGTTGCAGTACCGATAAATGATTTGACATGGTCGATTGCGACACCTTGCCCAAACGCTCAATGTGTCCTGCACATACGCCACGCTTAAAGTCGCCACACTCTTCTACCGACAAAAATTGGTCTGGTGCTTTTAACCATTCTAAAATTTGCCGACGGGTAGGATTGGCTAAGGCTTTAAATATTAAATCGACATCCATCATTCAGACACATATTCGTAAATATAAGCCCAATTCAGCAGCTGCCTTTAATATATCGTATTTTTTCGATATTAATATCGCTTTTTTACGATTTATACAAATTGTTTAAACAATTTAAGCAGATCAACCGAATTGGGCAGACTTATTGGGTCCTGTAAATTTAAACTTACAGGCCTTGTTTCAAACTGGCTTCAATAAATTTGTCTAAATCACCATCTAAAACTGCACCCGTATTTGAGGTTTCCACCCCTGTACGCAAGTCTTTAATCCGCGAGTCATCCAATACATAAGAACGAATTTGGCTGCCCCAACCAATATCTGACTTCGAGTCTTCCAGTGCTTGAGCCGCCTCATTACGTTTGCTCATTTCCAGTTCGTATAACTTGGCACGTAACTGTTTCCATGCGTGGTCACGGTTGGCGTGTTGCGAACGCTGGTTCTGACAAGCCACCACAATACCTGTTGGTGCGTGGGTTAAACGTACCGCAGAGTCGGTTTTGTTAATGTGCTGACCACCCGCACCTGAAGCACGGTAAGTATCAGTACGAACATCGGCAGGGTTAATATCAATTTCAATGTTGTCATCCACTTCTGGTGAAACAAACACCGCAGAGAATGACGTATGACGACGGTTACCCGAGTCAAATGGTGACTTACGCACTAGACGATGTACGCCCGATTCAGTACGCAACCAACCATAGGCATACTCGCCTTCTACACGAATTGTTGCAGATTTAATCCCTGCCACATCACCATCTGACTCTTCCATCAATTCTGCTTTAAAGCCATGACGTTCAATCCAGCGCATATACATACGCAGCAACATAGATGCCCAGTCCTGCGCTTCTGTACCGCCTGAACCCGCCTGAATTTCGACATAACACGGATTTGGATCCATTGGGTTGCTGAACATACGACGGAATTCTAATTTGGCCAGCTCTTCTTCAGCAGAGGTCAACTCTGACTGCACATCAACCAATAAGTCTTCATCATCTGCTTCAACCGCCAAATCCAGCATGGCTTGCGCATCTTCCAACTGGGTTGCCAAACCTTCCAGAACATTAATCACATTCTCAAGTTCGCCTTTTTCTTTGGCCATCGCTTGAGCACGACTTTGATCATTCCAAATG
This sequence comes from Acinetobacter sp. A1, assembly GCF_012371315.1. Classification (NCBI taxonomy): domain Bacteria; kingdom Pseudomonadati; phylum Pseudomonadota; class Gammaproteobacteria; order Moraxellales; family Moraxellaceae; genus Acinetobacter; species Acinetobacter sp. A1. The sequence goes on along the minus strand of NZ_JAAZQY010000005.1, from coordinate 114,483 downwards.
GCAGGGTCTTCCAACTCGCGGAGAACCTCTTCTAAACGCTCTTTTTTCAGATCGTAGTCAAAGATACCCCCGTAGTGTTTGACCACGTTCGTTCAAGTCTTTTAATTGGTTTAGATAAGGATTAATTTCCACGTAAATTCTCTCAATTAACAATGAAGCTCAATAACCAATAATTGTAGCACAGACCTGTTCAGGCATTGCCACACTGCAGCTATTTCCAGCACAACTTTTCTAGACATAAATAGCTGGCCATTGCCTACGCATATTCAGCTTAAATTTGCCTGAAATATTTAGATCTGCAATTTCCATTTGCTCTAGCGTTGAAGGAGAACTGACACATATTTGATGATTTTATAGTCAATATTTAGAAAATTCACAAAATCTACATAGTTTTAATAAAACAAAACATTTAATTATTTCATTTTTATTTCAATAACTTAAGATCGAATCATTACACAAACTTACGACTGAAACAATGCGGTAACTTTCTGATGATTGACGCTGAAATTTTTTAGCCTAGACTAAAAGTTGTAACAAAAAGTTTAACTGTTAACCAGATTTCAGAGGGGTAATTTCCATGAAAAAATTAGCAATCGCATCAGCCCTACTTTCAGCTTTGGCTATCACTGGTACTGCGAACGCATACCAAGCTGAAATTGGTGCATCAGCAGGACTGATTGATCCAGACAATGGCAGCTCAAGTGGTTCATTTGGTGTAGATGGTACATATTACTTTAACCCTGTACAAACTCGTAATGCACCATTGGCAGAAGCAGCGTTCCTTGACCGTGCCAGCAATGTAAATGCCAAATATCAATATGACGAAGTGGGTGATTCTGAAGCGCACACTTATGGCGTAGGTGCTGAATACTTTGTACCGAACTCAGACTTTTACCTCAGTGGTAATGTGAGCGGTCACGATCTACAAAACAATGATGACCTAAACAATGACTTGACCACCTATGGTGCAGAAGTAGGTTATTTACCAGCACCAGGCTTGTTGATTGCAGCAGGTGTGAAAGGTTGGGATACTGATGAAGATGATGGTGTAGACCCAACTTTACGTGCCAAATATGTAACTACGTTGTCTAATGGTAAAGACATCAATTTAGAAGCAGGCGCTGCATTTGGTGATCTAGATGAATACAATCTGGCTGCAGACTACTTCATTGATAAAACCCTAAGCGTAGGTGTTGATTACTACAGCAACGACATCAATGATCGTGATGAGTTTGGTGTGAGTGCACGTAAATTCTTTACTCCACAAGTGAGCTTAGAAGGTCGTGTAGGCTTTGGTGAACAATTCAACAACGACTACAACAGCTTTGGCTTAGCGGCAAAATATCGCTTCTAAGTTTAGCCTAATTAGATATTCAAACAGCACTCTTCTTCGGAAGGGTGCTTTTTTATGCCCTAAAATAAAGCAGTTAGGTAGAAATAGTGCATTGACGTACTGTTTATTTTCCGTACAATCAGCACAACTGTAACAAAACAGTCATATTTCTATAACAGAGGGAATCTCAATAATGTTTAAAAAACTTGCACTTGCAACTGCTCTTCTTGCTGGTTTAACTTCTACTCATGCGTATCAATTTGAAATCAATGGGGGTTATGAAAATACTGATTTTGATGGGGAAGCTGACGTAGATACATTATTCATTAATGGCAAATATTATTTAAATGGTGTTCAAGTCAAAAATGCACCTTTAGCTGAAGCTGCTTTTTTAGCTAAAGCAAGCAATATTGGTCTAGGTTATGCCCATGCGAGCATAGATGATCTAGAGTTTGATCTTGGTTCCTTCGTAGGTACAAATACTTTTATTGTTAATGCGGATCTTGATATTGATAATGTTGGAATAAGCGGTGAATTCTATATTCCGAATAGCCAATTCTATATTTCTGGTAACTTAAACCATACCGAAATAACAGCAAAAGTTCTAGGAGCGGAAGAGTCGACCGATAATACTGGCTATGCTCTTGAAGTGGGTTACTTACCTACTAATGGCTTATTATTGGCTGTTGGTGCTACCAATGAAAACATTGATCCAATTCAAGTTGCAAATTATGGCTTCACTACAAATTTTTTAAACGCAGCTACTTTACAAGATGATACAGTAGTATCTCTACGTGCTAAATATGTCACACAAATTGGCAACCATTTTACCAACTTTGAAGGCTTAACTTATTTTGGTGATGAAACAACTTATCGCTTAGGCGCTGATCTTTATATCGACCCAACTTTAAGTGTAGGTGTTTCTATTGCAGACTCAACTGCTGATGATTCTGATACTATTTTTGGCGTTCGTGCACAAAAATTCTTTACCCCAACAATTGCAGTTGGCGTAAATTACACAACAGTTGATGAAGTCGATTCATTCGGCATCAACGGTACATTCCGCTTCTAATTCCATAAATTAAAAGCAAAAAATCCGCTCAAATGTGAGCGGATTTTTATTTGGGCTACTGCTCCAAATGCACAATCTGCAGTTGTAAACTGACATTGCTATTAAACACATTGCGTTCTAATTCATAAACCAAACGCACATGATCCAGCATTGGGTTAAAGTCAAATTTATCTTTGGCACCAAAGGCAATCGCATCCAGCACTTGGCCATTCTGCAACACCAGACGCAGTTTTAAATGCGTCTCTTTAAGCCATCTAAAATCGACCACTTTAAAACGCCCTTCAAATACAGGTTGCGGAAATTTATGTCCCCACGGTGCCAAATGCTGCAGCATCTCTACCGTGTGCAAATGAAAAGCCTCTGGCGGCAATTCACCATCTGTCCACAGCACGGCATGAAACAGCTCTGCATCCATCTGCGCAATTAGCTGTTCAAACACCTGTTTAAATTCTGCAAAATGAGCCTTTTTAATGGTCAAGCCTGCGGCTGCAGCATGCCCACCAAAATGACTAACCAAGTGTGGATATTGCTCTGCCACTAATTCAATGCTGTCACGAATATGAATACCTTCTATGGAACGGGCCGAGCCTTTAATATGTTCACCATCTTCATCGGCAGCAAACACAATTGCAGGCCTGTGAAACTGTTCTTTTAAGCGACCCGCAACAATACCTATCACACCTTGATGCCAATGTTCTTCAAACAAGACCAAAGCATGCGGCAAATCAGTTGTATGCAATTGCAGCTTTTCCAGTTCAGCCAGCGCATCCTGTTTAATTTGACCTTCGACCTGACGACGTTCCTGATTCAGACTATTTAACTGACGTGCCAAGGCATAAGCAATTTGCATATCTGTTGCCAGTAAACATTCAATCCCAATATCCATGGTTTCCATGCGCCCAGCAGCATTAATACGTGGCCCCAAGACAAACCCTAAATCCTGAGCTTTAAGCTGTGCGGGTTCACGCCCTGCCAAATCCAACAATGCGCTAATTCCAGGACGACACAAGTTCTGCTGTATTCGTTTTAAGCCAGCATCCACCAAGATACGGTTGTTATAGTCTAAACTTGCAACATCGGCATAAGTTCCCAAAGCCACCAAATCTAAATATTGGGTCAAATTTGTAGCAGATTTTCCCTGTTTTTTACGCTGACTAGAGAGATTGGCCAGTACATAAAACGCTACGCCCACCCCTGCCAAAGCTTTACTTGGAAAATCACAGCCCAGTTGATTTGGATTGACCACCGCTTCTGCATCTGGCGTGGCTTTCGTGGTGAGGTGATGATCGGTGATGATGACCTGCATACCCAAAGCTTGAGCACGCTCAACTCCCGTGTGACTGGAAATGCCATTATCTACAGTAATTAATGAATCAGGGGCATAACGCTCAAAAGCCAAATCGGCAATGGCGGGAGTTAAGCCATAACCATATTTAAAGCGGTCAGGCACCAAATACTGTACCTGCGCACCCATGTCGCGTAAGGCCAACATCATCAATGCGGTACTGGTTGCACCATCGGCATCGTAATCGCCCACAATCACTATTTTTTTCTGCTGATCAATCGCCTGATCCATCAACTGAATTGCCTCAGGCAAACCTTTCATACTTGGGGCAAGCAGATGTTTGAGCTTGAGCTCAAGTTCCTGTTCAGACGTCACCCCACGGCGCGCTAAAATCTGGGCAACAAATGTGGACACGCCCTGAAAGTTTTCAGGGCGTGTCAGTAAAGGTCTTTGTTTTATTTGTATTTTTGACATAGTTTCCAGTAATTTAAGGCATCAAGCGTTGTAACGACCATTCGCCCTCAATTTTTTCATAACGTAAACGGTCATGCAAACGGTTCGGACGCCCTTGCCAAAACTCGTAATAATCTGGCTGTAAGCGGTAACCGCCCCAGAATACAGGTTTTTGTAATTCTGACTGATCCCCCACTTGGGCATGCAAGTCCTGAAAACGTGCCTGTAATTCTTCACGGCTGGCAATCACACCACTTTGAGGTGTACTAATGTGCGCAGCAATCTGATTGTCACGCGGGCGTTTGTGATAGTACGCGGTCGACTCTTGCTCATCAATTTTTTCGACATAGCCACTCACCCGAATTTGACGTTCTAGCTCAGGCCAGTAAAACAATAATTCCGCATAAGGATTCGCTGCTAAATCTAGCCCTTTTTGACTGTCATAATTGGTATAAAAGTCATAGCCTGCCTCGGTTGCTCCGCGCAGTAATACCGTACGCACATGCGGGCGACCTTGGGCATTGGCAGTGGCCAATGACATGGCATAGGGTTCATGTAATTTAGCGTCTAAAGCATGGTTAAACCAATTCAAAAACTGAATATGCGGATTGGCACTCACCTGCGCTTCCAACAATTCACCTTTTTGGTAACTTAAACGCAATTCACTTAAATCTTTGATTAAATCACTCACGATTTACACCCCTTTAGATTGCATGACGACGCACAGCATCTGCCAAATGTTTTGCCAATGCGCTTACTTCTGCCAAATCATCGCCTTCCACCATCACGCGAATCACAGGTTCAGTACCCGATTTGCGAATCAATAAACGGCCACGACCTTTGAGCTGCTCAGTTGCACGATCAAATTCTGCAACCAATGCTGGCACCGCATACGGGTCAAACATATTCTCTAAACGTACATTTTCTAGCACATTTGGCAACAGTTTAAAGTCTGCAACCAATTCATCTAGGGCTTTGTTTTGTTCTACCATCACCGTTAACACTTGCAGTGCCGCAATAATGGCATCACCTGTGGTGCTCTTGTCCAAGGTTAGAATGTGACCCGATGGCTCGCCACCAATGACCCAACCATTTTCTTCCAAACCTTGCAGCACATAACGATCGCCTACTTTGGCACGCAACAACGGCACTTGGGCTTTTTCTAAAGCCAATTCCAAGGCCATATTGCTCATCAATGTACCCACAATTCCTGCAGGTTTTTTCGAGCCTTGCGTGGCAAGAATATATAAAATATGGTCACCATCAATTAGCTTGCCATGACGGTCTACCAAAATTACACGGTCGGCATCGCCATCAAAAGCGATACCGACATCGGCTTGATGATCCAACACTGCTTTTTGTAAATGCTCAGGATGGGTCGAACCACAATGTTCATTAATATTTAAACCATTCGGTTCATTGTGAATAGCAAAGACTTTGGCACCCAGTTCACGGAATACCGCAGGACCGACGTTATAGGCTGCACCGTTGGCACAATCGACCACAATGGTCAGGTCATTTAAATCTAAATGATACGGGAAAGTTGATTTACAGAACTCGATATAACGCCCATTGGCATCTTTTACACGAACACTTTTACCCAAGTTGGCTGTGTCTTCAATTTTTAACTCTTGCTGTAATTCTTGGTTAATTTCTTCTTGTATCGTATCTGGAAGTTTTTTCCCTTCACCTGAGAAAAATTTAATTCCGTTATCAAAGTACGGGTTATGTGATGCTGAAATCACGATGCCTAAACTGGCATGCAAGGCACGGGTCAAGTGTGCAATGGCTGGGGTGGGTAATGGGCCCAACAAGTGCACATATACACCTGCGGCGTTCAAACCCGCCTGTAACGCTGCTTCTAAAATATAGCCTGAAAGACGTGTATCTTTACCCAATACCACAATTGGTTTATTTTTTTTGGTGTGCTTTTTTAAAACTTTACCTGCTGCAAAACCCAGTTTTAATGCAAATTCAGGTGTAATAGGTAACTCTCCGAACTTCCCTCGAATGCCGTCTGTACCAAAATAACTCATATTGTTCTCACTTCTTAGAGGTGATCTTTATCATCACTTTTTTACTGCAAGTTACTTTACACCAAAAATGAAAAAGCCGTCATATAGATGACGGCTTTTATTTGAAAACGATACTAAAAATTAACCAACACGATAGTTCGGCGCTTCTTTAGTAATCGTCACATCATGCACGTGAGATTCCTGCATACCTGCTGCAGTAATTTTCACGAATTTTGCATTCTGACGTAGGTCTTCAATGGTTGAAGAACCGGTATAACCCATAGATGAACGTAGACCGCCCATCATTTGATGCACAATGTTGCCCATTGGACCTTTATACGGCACACGACCTTCAATACCTTCTGGTACAAGTTTTTCTGCACCTGCTTTAGAGTCTTGGAAATAACGGTCTGCAGAACCTGTTGCACCCGCCATTGCACCCAATGAACCCATGCCACGGTAAGCTTTGTAGTAACGGCCTTGGAAGAATTCAACTTCGCCCGGTGCTTCTTCAGTACCCGCAAGCAATGAACCAACCATAATGGTACTTGCACCTGCGCCAATAGCTTTCGCCATATCGCCAGAGAAGCGAATACCACCATCGGCAATTAATGGAATCTGTTCTTTTAATGCATTGGCAACAGAATCAATTGCAGAAATTTGCGGCATACCAATACCCGCCACAATACGTGTGGTACAGATCGAACCAGGACCAATCCCGACTTTTACTGCGTCTGCACCTGCATCTAACAATGCCAAAGCAGCATCACCCGTTGCGATATTACCGCCAATGACTTGAACTTGTGGATAGTTAGCTTTTACCCAACGTACACGTTCAATTACACCTGCAGAGTGACCGTGAGCAGTATCCACCACAATTGCATCAACACCTGCTTCAACCAACGCTTCTACACGGCTTGGTGTTTCTGCACCTGTACCGACTGCAGCACCCACACGTAAACGACCTAAATCATCTTTACAGCTGTTTGGATACAATTCTGCTTTACGGAAATCGGTCACCGTAATTAAGCCCTTAAGCTCTTGATTTTCATTAACAACCAACACTTTTTCAATGCGGTGTTGTTGCAATAAAGCTTGAATATTTTCTTTAGATTCGTCTTCGCGTACCGTCACTAAACGATCTTGGCCAGTCATGATGTTGCTGACAGGTTGTTCAAGGTTTGTTTCAAAACGTGTGTCACGTCCTGTCACAATACCCACCACTTTGCCATCTTTCACCACAGGCACACCGCTGATATTGTTGGCTTGAGTCAGCGCAATCAATTCACGTACTGTGGTTTCTGGGGTTACGGTAATTGGGTCTTTCACCATACCCGCTTCGAATTTTTTCACACGGCGCACTTCTGCAGCTTGCGCTACGATGTCCATGTTTTTATGTAGAATACCAATACCACCGTTTTGCGCCATCGCAATTGCCATACGTGATTCAGTCACTGTATCCATTGCCGCTGAAACAAGCGGAATATTCAGGTCAATGCCGCGCGTAAAACGTGTCTTTAAGGAGACATCTTTTGGGAGAACAGTAGAATAGGCAGGGAGTAATAAGACATCATCGAAGGTTAACGCTTCTTGAACGATGGTCAGCATAACAGTCTCACTGGTAATTTCCGTGAGCCATTATAAACAAATCTGGGCACAAATTTCATTTGTTCTCTAAGAAATATTTTTTATTCTGCCTAACTGGGGTTGTCTGACTGAAAAAAACAGTATTTTTCATCTAAAAATCAGCTCCCCCACGCTCAAGCCTTTATTTTTCTAGCCGCAGTCTGTGTCAATGGAATAGCTTTGATGTTTCATGTACCTCATCATTAAAGCCTCAATAAAAAATGATTAAACGATCCCAACAAAATTTAGTCATTAAAAAAGCAAAGCCGTAGCTTTGCTTATTCAATCTGACTACTTTAGGCCTTAAACCACTTGATCAAAGTCATCATCATTGACTGGAATCGCAGGTTCAATTTGCACAAATGGAATCATATTATGTGCAAGGCGGGCTTTGTTGCATTGGTCATCGGCAATTTGTACTTCTTTGCAAGAGCTGCTGCGCAATTCATAAATCCCGCAACTGACCTGCTGTCCAACCTCACCTTGTAAAGCAATACAACGTGGCTGACTCTGATTGGTTCCGCACATACATGAATACACTGCTGTCACTGGTTCCGTGTAGTGCTCAGGCATATTCATGCCTTCTGCCCAATAAAATGAAACACGGAAATAAGCGCAACATGCGCCACAGCTTAAGCAGGCATCCTGTGTAGGTACTTGAGACAACATTCGTTAAGTTCTCGCCATCAAAAAAATCGTTTTTGGGCGAAAATCTTAAAAAAAGTTGTTTTTGCACTCAAGTTTTTTTTACGGTTTTTTAGCTTTTTTTTGTCACTTATTCAGGATAGCTAAATACGTGCTCATCCATCAAATCGACACCACATTCCAGTGTTTCAATCCAATCAAGGAATTGATTCACCTGTTCTTTGCCGACAAAAGGCGTACCGTGTTGCGGCACAATCATTTCTACATCCATAGTGCGCACCATGCTCACCCACAGGCGAATAACTTTGTTCGAGCACATATAACGCTGATGGAAGCCTTTCATGGCAGGAATATGCGCAGCAAAATCGGTCAATGGAATCGAAGCATCTTCCACCATGGATGCGCCCATATCGCCCGAGAATAAAATTTTGGCAACAGGGTCATAAAACTGGAAGTTGCCGACCGAGTGCAAAAAGTGCGCAGGCACCGCAATAATTTTCGACTCGCCCAAAGGGATGGATTGACCTTCATCTGGCAGTTCAATTAAACGGTCTAGCCAGTTGCCTTTCATGCGGTCGCTCATAAAAGATGAGCTCAAATGCGGCAAGAAACGCGCCCATAATTTTGACGCTACAATTTTTGCTTCGGTATATACCAACCAACGCGGCATTGAGGTGATGATGTCTGGGTCTTGGTGAGATGCCATTACATAATCAAGATTGGTCAGGCGGGTATATTTATTTAATTCCATGGTCAGTGGTACATAGGTCAGGTCACCACCTGGGTCTAGCACTGCAGCACGGTTATTATCAAGGATCAGAAATTGGTTAGCCTGAACACCTTCACCTTTGACCAAACTGGTAAAACTAATACATTTGTGTGTCCCATTGTCAAACAAGACCTGCGATGTTGTACGGTCAAATGCCATAACCAAACCCCGATTTTTTCATTTTTAAAAATACGTTTTCTATGACTGAATAACATATAGCTATTTATGGAAAGTTACAATAAATAAAATAGCTTGGATTATCTGAAATATCAGTGAATTGCATCACAACTTACAAAAATAAATCCCAAGCATTTTGCTCAGGATTTATACACATCCACTGATTCTCTAGAAGAAATAATGCTGTGCCAAGGTCGATACACCAATAATTAAGAAAATCAGTGCGCCAATTTTATGAATTAAAGCAATTGGCAAGCGGGTCGCCAGTTTATTACCAATAAATACCGCAGGCGCATTGGCGAGCATCATGCCTAATGTCGTACCCAGCATGACCCAGAAAATGCTGTCATAACGTGCCGCCAAAGCCACCGTGGCAATTTGAGTTTTGTCGCCAATTTCTGCCAAAAAGAACAGCACAAAGGTTGCACCAAACACACCATATTTTTGCCATTTGTTGATGCTTTCGGTTTCATCATCCAACTGGTCGGGAATCAGCATCCAGATAGCCATTGCAATAAAGCCTAAAGATAAAATCCACAACAAGACTTCTGGGCTGAGTACGGTGGTAATCCACTGCCCTAACACTGCAGAAAGACCATGGTTAATCAGTGTTGCCAATAAAATGGCAACTAAAATAGGGGCAGGTTTACGAAAGCGGGCTGCGAGTAATAACGCCAGTAACTGGGTTTTATCACCCATTTCAGCTAAAGCGACTATGGCAGTCGAGATGAGGAATTCATACATGATGTTTTTCTCTGGCTAGCACACATACCAATGACCTATCCCTCCTGCTAGCCAAAATCTGCAGAGTGATAAATCAAAGGTCTTGCCAACAAAAGAAAGCTTGAAAAAGCAGACTTGGTTCTTTGCTATGATGACCATGTTCTGTGGAACAAATATGTTGACCATCACCTTTTTACTTAATGTGGTTTAAACCCCGTAAGTAAAAAGCGGCTACTCCCCAATGAAGTAAGCCTATTCTAAACGGAATAGTGTGCTTAAGCAAATGTTGTGCTGACATCAAAGCGAATAAAAATAAGTTGCAAAAAACCCTGCCGTAGCAGGGTTTTAAGTAAAGTTTTTTGACTTGAATTAGAGTAGTAAACTCCGAATATCAGCCAACAACTGAGTCAGTTTATGGGTAAAACGTGCTGCATCGGCACCATTAATGACACGATGGTCATACGACAATGACAATGGCAACATCAAGCGTGGATCAAAACCTTCACCATTCCAGACAGGCTGCATGGTCGCTGGGGAAATACCCAAAATTGCGACCTGCGGCCAGTTCACCAACGGGGTAAATGCTGTCCCGCCAATCGAACCTAAACTGGTAATGGTAAAGTTCGCACCTTGTAAATCTTTTGGTGATAGCTTTTTATCACGCGCTTTTTGACTAAGTTCACCCAGTTCAATTGCAATTTGTTTAATCGATTTTTGATCTGGATGACGCAGTACAGGTACAGTCAGGCCATCAGGTGTTGCAACCGCAATACCCATGTGAATTTCTTTACGCAACAGTACCGACTTTTGATCATCTGCCAAATGCGCAGCGAAATACGGTTCAGCTTTAAGCAAGTGCGCCACCGCTTTGGCAATGAACGCCAAAATGGTCAGACTGACACCTTCTTTTTTAAAGTTACCTTTCAATTCACCACGCCATGCTTCCAGCTCAGTAATGTCGGCCAAATCAAATTGTGTGACTTGTGGAATGTAATTGTTTAATGACAATTGCGGAATCGACACTTGTTGCAAACGTGTCAATGCATGCTCTTCCACACCACCAAAAGCGCTAAAGTCTGGCAGTTTTGGCAGACCTGCCACTTGCGCAGTAGTGGCAACTGGCGCAGCTTGCGGTGCAGTGAGGCGCGCTTTGACATAAGCTTTCAAGTCTTCTTTCATAACCCGCGCATGTGGGCCAGTGGCTTTGACATCGGCCAAGACCACTCCTAACTCACGCGCCAGTTTACGTACCGCAGGGCCTGCATAGACTTTTGCATTGGCTTCGTTTTGTGCTTTGCTGAGCTTGTCCACATTAACAGGTTCAGCTGCCAGCTCTACTTGAGCCGTTGTTACTGTAGCAGGTGTTGGACTTGCTGCAGTCACAGAGGCTGTAGGTGCCTGACGTGCAGAAGCGGTTGCTGTGCTTTGCGTGGTGATACTCACCAAGGCATTGCCCTGTGTAACACTTTGTCCCAATTCCACATGAATGGCTTGAATGACCCCTGCAGTTGTACTAGGGACTTCCACTGTGGCTTTATCTGACTCCACCACAATCAGACTTTGATCTGCACTAACCGTATCACCGACTTGTACCAAAATTTCTGCAACCGTGGCTTTATCTACACCTAAATCAGGTACAGATACATCTACCTGAGCAGATGCTGCTTGTGATGGCGTAGATGCTGTTGAAGCTTCTTCTGCCACCATTTCTGCTTTTGGCGCTTGAGCTGGCTGTGCTTGTGTCGCTGCAGTAGTAGCTACTGTTTTCACAGTGAGAATCACCACACCTTCTTTTACAGTATCCCCAGTAGTCACAGCAATGGCAGTCACTGTACCCGACACAGTACTTGGCACTTCTACTGTGGCTTTATCTGATTCCACCACAATCAGGCTTTGATCTACCTCAATCGCATCGCCCACTTGTACCAAAATTTCACCAACCACCGCTTTTTCCACGCCAATGTCAGGCACTTGCACATCAACTTCTTGCGTGGTTGCAGATGCAGCTGTGCTTGGCGCTTCAGTAGCAACTTGTTCCGTTAGTTCCTCAGCAGTCTGTACTTCAGCTTGTGGGGCAGGTTCTGCAACTACAGAGCTTTGTGCATCGGCTTCGAGTTCAACCAAAACTGCACCTTCGGCAACTTCATCACCCTGCTGCACTAAAATACTTTTGACTACCCCTGCGGCAGTGCTAGGTACTTCCACTGAGGCTTTGTCAGATTCCAGTAAAACAATGCTGTCATCAACTGCAATTGTGTCGCCAACTTTGACCAGAATTTCAGCAACTGTGGCTTTATCGACACCAATATCAGGCGTTTGAATTTGCATGATCAGTGCTCCTCTTTGTAGTCAGCAACAGCTTGTACTTCAGGAACCGCTTGCGGTGCCCACGCTACAGGACGGTCGGTATCCAACTCAAAGGTCGAAATCGCATCTTTGACTAAACGCGCATCGACTTCGCCCTCATCTGCTAACTTTTTCAAGGTTGCTACCACAATGTGTGCTGCATCCACACCAAAGTAGCTACGCAAGTTGCCACGGGTATCTGAGCGGCCATATCCATCTGTACCTAAAGCAACGAATGGACGGTTGTCTGGCAAGTAACCACGAATCTGTTCGCTATACGCACGTACATGGTCGGTTGCAGAAACTACAATACCATCTGTACCTCGCAGTTGTTGCGACACCCATGGCTCTTTGCTTTCTTCTGCCAGTGGATGCAAGCGGTTGTATTCTTCACACGCCATACCATCACGTGCCAATTCGTTAAAACTGGTCACACTGTAGACGTTGGCATGAATTTGATACTCTTCACGCAAGATTTTCGCAGCTTTGATCACTTCACGTAAAATCACGCCCGAACCTAGCAATTGAACAGTGGCTTTTTCATCTTCCTGCAGTAAATACATACCACGTTTAATACCTTCTTCAACACCTTGTGGCATTTCAGGATGCTCGTAGTTTTCGTTCATAACGGTTAAGTAATAGAACACACGCTCCTGATTCACATACATACGCTGCAAACCATCATGCACAATCACCGCAAGCTCATAGCCAAAACATGGGTCATAAGACACACAGTTTGGAATGGTGTTGGCTAAAATATGTGAATGACCATCTTGGTGTTGCAAGCCTTCACCATTCAGTGTGGTACGCCCGGCAGTCGCTCCTAACAAGAAGCCTTGAGCCTGTGCATCGCCCGCAGCCCATGCAATATCACCAATACGCTGGAAACCAAACATAGAGTAATACATATACATTGGAATCATAGGCAGGTTATTGGTTGAATAACTGGTGCCTAACGCCGCCCAAGCACTCATCGCACCCGCTTCGTTAATCCCTTCTTGCAGCATGTGACCGTCTTTGGCTTCACGATAATGCATTAACTGTTCTTGGTCTTCAGGGGTATATTTTTGCCCATGTGCGGCATAAATACCCAACTGGCGGAACATCCCTTCTAAACCGAAAGTACGTGCTTCATCAGGAACGATTGGCACCACACGGTCTTTAATGGCTTTTTCTTTCAGCAAAGCAGAAATTAAACGCACCATCACCATCGTCGTAGATTGTTCTTTGCCACCTGAACCCGCCAAGACTGAATCAAAAACGGATAGTGCGGGAATTTCCAAGGCTTCGCTGTCTTTGCGACGTGCAGGCAAATAACCACCTAAAGCCTCACGACGCGCTTTCATGTATTTTAATTCAGGCGAGTTTTCACTTGGACGATAGAACGGCACTTCTTCGAGTTGCTCATCACTAAATGGCAAGTTAAAGCGGTCACGTACATATTTTAAAGAGTCCAACTGCATTTTTTTGATTTGGTGAGTTTTGTTCACCGCTTCAATTTCATCAGACAAACCATAACCTTTTACCGTTTTGGCTAAAATTACCGTTGGCTGACCTTTGGCCTTACATGCTTCCGCATAAGCCGCAAACACTTTATACGGATCGTGACCACCACGGTTCAGGTTATCAATATCTTCATCGCTTAAATCTTTAACCAGTTCTTTGGCTTCAGGATACTTGCCAAAGAATTTCTCACGTGCGTAGGCACCACCTTTAACTTGTAAGCGCTGATAATCACCATCCACCGCTTCTTCCATAATGGCTCTTAGTGCACCTGAGTCATCTTTATCTAATAAGGCATCCCAATGACGGCCCCAAACCACTTTAATCACGCGCCAGCCCGCACCACGGAATAACGATTCCAACTCTTGAATGATTTTACCGTTACCACGTACAGGGCCATCTAGACGTTGTAAGTTACAGTTCACCACCCAAATCAGGTTATCTAGCTTTTCACGGCCTGCCAGTGAAATTGCGCCCAGACTTTCTGGCTCATCCATTTCACCATCGCCCAAATACGCCCACACCTTACGGTCTTCTTCTTTAATCAAACCACGGTTCATTAAATATTTTTGGATGTGTGCCTGATAAATCGACATGATCGGGCCCAGACCCATCGACACCGTTGGGAACTGCCAATAATCTGGCATTAAATAAGGATGTGGATAGCTCGGTAAACCGTTACCACCCACTTCACGGCGGAAATTATTCAATTGATCTTCGGTTAAACGCCCTTCCAAGAATGAACGTGCATAAATCCCGGGTGCACAGTGACCTTGATAGTAGATCATGTCACCGCCAAAATGGTCGCTGTTAGCACGGAAGAAATGGTTAAAACCGACATCATATAAGGTTGCTGAAGAAGCAAAGCTGGCCAAGTGACCACCTAAATCATCACCTGTTTTATTGGCACGTAACACCATGGCCAACGCATTCCAGCGAATTAACGCACGAATACGGCGTTCCATATCCTGATCGCCTGGCATGGCAGGTTGTTCTTCAACTGAAATGGTATTCAGGTAGGGAGTATTTAATCGCTGAATGGGAACATGCTTTGCAATTGCACGTTGATACAGCTTTTCTAGTAAAAATGCTGCTCGTTCTGTTCCCATGTGTTGTAACACAGCATCAAAGGCGTCTTGCCATTCTTGGGTTTCTTGTGCGTCCGTATCACCATAAAACGCCATAGTTCACTATTCCTAAGCCTAATCGTATGCGTTTATATGTAACATATTTTAGACTTTAGTAGATATGGCTAAACTTAAATGCGCATCTGCCACACTATTTAGCAAATAAATACTGATTGACATTTACTTACACGAGATAACAAAAAGCCGCCAATATAGGCGGTTTTTTATACAATAGTTACTGCACTGGCTGTTATTATTTTTCTAAGTGATAAGTGAATGGCTAATATTAAATTACTCAGGGCGTAAATACAGCAAAGCATTTTGATTTGTTTTAATAACTCATACAATGCAGATATTGTTAACTATTTAAACTCTGACTAAACACCAGACCAAATAAAAGCGACTGACGCCGCTTTAATTTAATCAAACTCTGTGTTGGGCTTTAGTTCTACGTACTACAAGCCAATCGCTTAAATTAGCGCACCAATTACGGCAACATCGCTAAATAAGTTGAAGGATTTTTGCGCTTGCCATCTTTCACAACTTCATAATGAAGGTGTGGGCCTGTACAACGACCTGTACAGCCAACATTGGCAATATGTTCACCTGCTTCAACACGGTCGCCCACACGTGCAATTAAACGTGAAGCGTGTGCATAGCGTGTAAGGTAGCCATTGCCATGGTTAATTTCTACATATTGACCATAGCCTGTGCCCCAACCTGATTTAGTCACAACACCAGGGCCAGTCGCATAAATTGGTGTACCGCTTGGTGCAGCAAGGTCTAAGCCAGAATGGTTTTCAGCACGACCACTCATCACGCGACCGCCATAGTTCGAGCTAACACGTGCATTTGGTAAAGGATGTGACACTAACCACGAATAAGGATTTGAAGAAGCAAAACGGGTGCTGGTATTAGAACCATATTTTTTGGCTAAAGACGCGTTATTTAATTCTGTAGTTTTTTCACGCAGTTTAACCGTCATCTGCGTTTGTGCAGGAACGTCAATATCTTGTGATTCAGTATAAGAACCTTGAGACAAGGTACGTGTTAATTGTTCAATACGGTCAGTTGATGAATTTTGTGAATCTAACTCAACCAAGTCTGCAAATGCGACAGATGCAGCAGAAGCTGCCAGTGAAAACGCTAATAAAATACGGCGTGAATGCATAAAAAAACCTCTTAACTGTTCTTACTTGAAGTTCCTTGTGATCTCTTCCTTGATATCTACTGAAAGGAGCGCATAAGATTAGGGCATAAACATGAAGGAATGATGTATGTCCGAACCTGTGAATCTCTTTCAACAAACAAGAAAACACATAAAAACAGGAAACCTAACGTTTCTCTCAACCCAAGTTGCTGCATGGCAGAAACTTAGCAAACTTATTCAACCTTTACTGCCGCAACCAGAGCAATGGCAGGTGGTTTGTTATCAGCAAGGTGTCTTAACCATTACCGGAACCAATCAGGCAATGGTGAGCCAACTTGGCTATTTGCAAAAGCAATACATTACTCAACTGTCACAACTGCATGAACTTAAAGACTTGCAAAAAATTCAGGTTCGATTAAGAGTTGAATCTCAAACACCCCAAAAGAGTGAAAAGTCTTTAAAAACACTTAGTCCAGAAACTCAAGATATGTTACGAGGTGCTGCTGACTTTGTGAGCGACCCTAAGCTTAGCCAAGCTTTGTTACGTTTGGCAAGCAATAAAAAATAATTGTTTGCAGAAAACTCCAAAAACTCGAATGTAAATTTGTGATTTATGTCACACTTTTTATTGTTACATTATAACGTTAGCAAGAAAAGACAATGACTTATGTCACTTGGACATAACTGATCGGGCAAGAATTTATGTCATCAAATGTTACAATTTCATAACTGCTTGGATCACTCTGAACATTGCGTAATAACTGATTATTTAACGCATGTCCTGATTTATAGCCATCAAACTTGGCAATAATTTGATGCCCAAGCAAATATAAATCCCCTACTGCATCTAAAATTTTATGACGCACAAACTCATCAGAGAAGCGCAAACCTTCTTCATTGACCACGCCAGTATCATCCACCCCAATGGCATTATCTAAACTTGCACCCAAAGCCAAATTATTGGCTTTTAAATAGTCCAAATCTTTCATAAAGCCAAAAGTGCGTGCGCCACTGACTTCATAGACAAAAGTTTCTGTCGAAAAGTCGATGGTGGCTGACTGATATTCTTTTTTAAAGGCAGGGTGATCAAAGTCGATGGTGAAATTGAGCTGAAAACCTTCATGCGGACTAAATACCGCACGTTTATCATCAATTAATGCTTCTACAGGTTTTAAAATTTTGATGAACTTTTTTGCAGCGTCTTGTTCTTTCAAGCCACCCTGCATCAATAAATAGATAAAAGGCCCAGCACTGCCGTCCATAATTGGCACTTCAGAAGCAGAAACTTCAATAATCAGGTTATCAATACCTAAACCCGCAATCGCACTCATCACATGCTCAATGGTGCCGACTTTGGCATCTTCTTGAACCAAATTCGAGCACATGAATGCTTCCTGAATCAGCATGGCATTGGCTGGAATATCCACAGGTGGGTTTAAATCGATACGACGAAACACAATTCCCCCATCGGCATGATGCGGCACAAAGTTGATCAATACTTTTTGACCACTGTGCAGACCAATACCGCTCGCCTTGACGACACGTTGTAGGGTACGTTGTTTCAGCATGTTCTCAATTCATCTAAATTTTAAAACCGCTATACGTTAGCATATTTAGCCATTGATAAAAAACAAAAAAGGCAGTTTAAAACTGCCTTTTCCCGATCATACAATTAAATTGATGATCTTGGCTTATTTACGCTGCTGATTTTTCAAATAGTCTTGAATACTCATTGGCGTTGGGCGTGCAGCACCCGAAGTACTGGTTGCACTGATCGGCGCAGCATCTGCTTGTTGGCGCTGAATGGCAGGCACATCATCTTCTTCTACCGCTGCGGCAGGAGCTGCAGCTGCAGTTTGAGTCACAGTACGTTTCGCTGGCTCTGGCGTATCGCCTGTATTACGTGCTAAACCTGTAGCAATCACAGTCACGCTAATTTCGTCACGTGCATCTGGATCAAATACAGTGCCATAGAACACTTGAGTTTGTTCAGTATCTGAAAGCTGATGAATCACATCCATGATCTCTTCGATTTCACCGAAGGTCACGTCTTCACCACCTGTGACGTTAATTAACAAGCCTTTAGCATTGGCAATCGTCACGCTGTCTAACAATGGACTGCGAATCGCTTGTTCAGCTGCTTGACGAGCACGGTTTTCACCACGACCAGAACCCACACCCATCATGGCATAACCACGTGTACTCATTGCAGTTTTCAAGTCTGCAAAGTCAAGGTTGATGTGACCAGGACGTACCACCAAATCAAAAATACTGCGCACACCGTTCAGTAAAACGTCATCGGCTTTTTTATACGCATCTTTCATGGAAATATCGCGATAAACTTTCATTAAACGCTGGTTTGGAATAATGATTAACGAGTCGACATATTGTTCTAAAGCGGCAATACCCTTTTCGGCAGACAGCAAACGGCGTTTACCTTCAAAATTGAACGGTGTTGTGACCACACCAACGGTCAAAATACCCATTTCTTTCGCAATTTCAGCCACGACAGGGGCAGCACCTGTACCTGTACCGCCACCCATACCTGCGGTCACAAATACCATATCTGTGCCTTCAAGTTGTTGGCAGATCAGTTCACGGCTTTCTTCTGCTGCAGTTTGACCTACTTGAGGATCGCCGCCCGCACCTAAACCACGCGTGCTTTGTTCACCTAACTGGATTTTAAACTGCGAATTCATACGATCTAGTGCTTGTTTGTCAGTGTTAGCACAAACAAATTTTACACCCTGAATATCGGACTCTAGCATGTGTTGCACAGCATTACCGCCTGCACCACCTACACCAAACACAGTGAAACGGGCTTGACCGTTGCTATCGGTTTGATCATCTTCAAAAAATTCAAATGAGGCCATGACCTTTAGATTTCCTAATACATAATAATTGGCAGTCACTTAAGCCCGTATACTGCCTTGATCTTCATAAAAAATTATTTTTAAGAATGCTGTTCAACTTCTGGCTTGTCAAGTACAAGCGATGATCCGTACAACTTCCTAACAATATTCCCAAAAAACTCAACTTAAAAAATCGATTTTAACTTTTCGTTTAACCCTGACCACGCACGTCCCACACGCCCCCACACCGATAAGGTTTCAGGGTCTTCATGTTCAACAATCGTGTCATGGGTATAATTTTGACTATAAAGCAACAACCCTGCTGCAGTCGCATATTGCGAACGACGTAAAGCGGCTTGATGCGGTTCATCTGCATACACTTGTGCAGGATGGTTACCCAAATGTGCAGACACGCCCAACATACGGCGTACCAAACTGATCATGCCTTCAATTTGTGCAGCATCACCTGCCAATACCACACCATGATATAAACCATGGATAGCACCACTTTTTTCCAGTTCCTGACGAATTTGTGTAAAAATTTCTTCGTAACGCGCAATAATAATTTCGGTCAGTTCAATCCGACTAATGGTTTGAGGCCCATCAATACCCTGAATCTGAATCATGTGATCAGGCTTGACCACTTTCATATCAACACAGCCGTGCAATAATTTGATACGTTCAGCTTCTTCTGTCGTGGTTTGCAATACAGCCGCAATATCACGAGTCACGTGTTCACCACCACGCTGCAAAGTGTGTGCCAACGCTAGACGACCATCTAAATAAACCGCCATGCTGGTGGTGCCTGCGCCTAAATCGACCAGACACACACCATATTCTTTTTCATCTTTGAGCAAACTGGCTTCTGCGGTTGCCAAATTAGACACCACCATTTTTTCGACACCAATATTGGCCCCTTTTAAGGCACGGTCTAAATTCTGCATGGTGCTAATAGGCAACATCATTAACTGATAATGCCCCGTCATGCTATGTGCCGACATACGAATCGGGTTTTGTACCCATTCGCCAGAATCGTCTAAATCGAAACCAAGCGGCACTGCGCTCACCAAATAATGGTCTGAGGTGAGATGACTGGCTTTGGCTAAATCTAAAGCACGCACCACTTCACTGGTGGTAATCATGTGCTCACTGTTTTCAATTGAAGTGCGACCAGAGGCATAAAAGCTTTTGAGTTCTGCACTTGGAATAGAAATCCATGCCGAATGCACACGACATTCAGCCATATCTTCTGCTTCCTGCACAGCATTTTTAATAGCCGTGATGACTTTATCAAGACTGACAATTTTGCCTTTATTCATGCCGCGGTTACGCGCAGTCGCCATACCAATCACTTGGATATTGTCTGGCGCATGAACCTTACCAATCAAAACTGAAACTTTGTGCGTCCCAATGTCAATCGCAACAACCGAGGGAACAGCTTCACTCATTTATTTACTACCATTACCAGTATGTTTAATTTATGGCTTAATGCCTCTATTTTTTTAAAGCCCAATATTATGGCTTTGCTCTTATTCCCTCTGCAATGCTTGTGTCATCAATCGTTACAACAAAGTGACCATTTGCAATTTTAGGTGCAATGGAGTTTTTCCACTGAATGGCTAAACCATTGCGATAACGCAAGTCGATAGCCGAGATTTTAGACCATACAGGTTTTAAATCACTTTGTGCAAGATGCCCCAAACGTTGCAGCTTACTCATGGTTTGATCTTTATCTACAATAACACGTAGACCTGAATCAAACTGCATAAACCACGTCATACGCTCTGTTAAATATAGTTCTTTTAAACGATCGTTAACGGGTAAGAATAATTGGTTAATTTCATTATAACGGCGCATCATCATTTGAGACTGATGCACTGGGCCGTGTAATAACGGCAAATGTTGATTATTTTGTGGTGTGACTTCGCTAAACACCTCACCACTGTCACTTAGTAAACGCCCTGTACCCCAACGTGCAATGGCGTGACGAGGCATCACCCGCACCCGAATTGCATTTGGCCAAGCACGGGAAACCACCACCCGATCTACCCAAGACAACTCTAAAGTGGTGTCACGAATTTGCTCTAGGTCAGAGGTAAAGTAGTTCTTTTTCATGACAGGGTTAACATGGGTCATGACCTGACGATGTTCTGCATCTGAACGCGTACCCACCACATCCAGCTTGGCAATTTGAGCATCGGTCATCACCGTGTATAACGCATAAGCGCCAACAGCCAATACCAGCATCGCCACAAACAGCATTACCCAGCCACCAAAATTGATCAGCTTTTCTTTGGCTGTCGGTGGCTTATCATGAATTGAGGTAATTGCTGCCCGTTTACGGCGCAAAGATGCTGGAAGTTGAGCCATACTTAGTGCGCTTCACCTGTAAGGGTTTGTGCCAAAATCGCCACACAGAGCTCATCAAAACTATAGCCCACTGCATTTGCAGCTTTTGGCACTAAAGAATGACTGGTCATGCCTGGCACAGTATTGACTTCCAATAACCAGAAATTGCCCTGCTCATCTTGCATGGCATCAATACGGCCCCAGCCGCTTGCACCCACAGCCTGAAAAGCACGTAAAGCCAATGCCTGTAACTGTTGTTCTTCTGCGGCACTTAAACCACATGGAATACCATATTGCACATCGTTACGCTGATATTTAGCTTCATAGTCGTAGAACGCCACATCTTTCGGTGGCTCTAAACGAATAATTGGCAAGGCCTGACCATTCAGTAACACAATGGTAAATTCACGCCCTGTAATCCATTTTTCTGCCATGACCACGGCATCGTGTGCAGTCGCTTTGGCTACCGCTTCGGCAAAGTCTTCCATTTTTTCAACTTTGCTCATGCCAATGCTTGAACCTTCATGCACAGGCTTAATAATCAGTGGCAAACCTAGAGCTGCGACCACCTCTTCAATATTAGAATCTTTGCTAACAATACGATAAGGTGCCGTTGGCAAATCCGAACCCTGCCAAATTTGCTTGGTTTTGACTTTATCCATGCCAATGGCTGAACCTTGCACACCTGTGCCTGTGTATGGAATGTTCAACCACTCCAGTACGCCCTGAATTTGACCATCTTCACCACCACGCCCATGTAACACAATAAAGGCACGGTCATAATTGACCAATTCCGTCACACTACGTGACTGAGGATCAAAGGCTTCTGCTTGAACCCCTGAACGTAGCAGTGCTTCGAGTACCGCTTGCCCGCTGTCTAGAGAAACCTCACGTTCAGCAGATTTTCCACCCAATAACACGGCAACTTTGCCGAACTTTGAAGCATTTGACACGTTTATATCCTTAAACTTTAAAACTGGTCGATCAAATTCAAAATCACACGCTGTGATTATTTTAAATACAGATGATTTTGTGCAAGTTCGATTGAAATTGCCCCAACATTACCTGCACCCTGAGTCAATAACAAGTCATTGGCTTGTAACACTTGTTTCACAATATTCGGTAAATTGCCATCGTGTAGATCGACCAAAATTGGCTCGACCTGACCACGTAAACGAATGCTGCGCGCCAAAGTACGGCTATCTGCACCCACAATTGGTTTTTCACCCGCAGGATAAACATCCAGCAACAGTAATTGATCGACTTGCGACAACACTTCTACAAAGTCATCAAAACAGTCACGGGTACGGCTAAAACGGTGTGGCTGGAATAACATCACCAAACGACGGTCAGGATGACTTTGACGTGCCGCTTTAATGGTTGCTTCAACCTCTTTCGGGTGGTGTCCATAGTCATCCACCAATTTCACATTGCCACCATCTACAGCAAATTCACCTTGAACTTGGAAGCGACGGCCTACACCGCTAAAGCCTTCTAAGGCGCGGCAAATTGCACCATCAGAAACGCCTTCATCGGTCGCGATCCCAATTGCTGCCAAGGCATTCAGTACGTTGTGTAAACCAGGCTGATTCACCGTTACACGTAATGGCTCACGGTCTTTACGCAAAACAGTAAAGTGAGTGCGCATACCGTCCTGATCAACATCTATGGCACGAATGTCGTTGTCTTCGTTAAAACCATAGGTCAATACTGGGCGGCCAATACGCGGCATAATTTCGCGAATGTTGGCATCATCACCACACACCACCGCCAAGCCGTAGAATGGCAGTTTATGTAAGAATTGAATAAAAGTATCTTTTAAAGTATCAAAACTACCGCCATAGGTGTCCATGTGGTCAGCATCAATATTGGTCACCACAGCCGCCATAGGTTCTAGGAATAAGAATGAGGCATCTGATTCGTCAGCTTCAGCCACGATATAACGGCTAGCACCAAGTGCCGCATTCACACCCGTACGGTTCAGCAAACCACCAATCACATAAGTTGGATCCATATTTTCTTCGGCCAACATACAGGTAATTAAACTGGTCGTGGTGGTTTTACCATGCGTTCCCGCAACAGCGATACCATGACGATAGCGCATCAACTCACCCAGCATTTCGGCACGACGCACCACAGGAATACGGGTATCAATTGCGGCTTTAATTTCAGGGTTTTCTGGGTCAATTGCAGTAGAAACCACCAAAACATTGGCACCTTTAATATTTTCTGCCGCATGCCCAATATAGACCTTGATACCATTTTCTTCTAATTGTGCTGTGGTTTTGGATACCTTGATGTCTGAACCCGACACTTTATAGCCTTGGTTCTTCAAGACTTCGGCAATACCACACATCCCCGCGCCACCAATACCCACAAAATGAATGTGTTTGATACGGCGCATTTCAGGCACTTTAATTAATTTTTTCGCTTGGTCAGCGGGTGTAGATGGAGACATATTTTACTCGAACAATGCTTGAATTAAATGAACCACCTGTTGGGTTGCATCAGGTTGTGCCTGCTGACGGGCTTTGACCGCCATTTCAGATAACAATTGACGATTCATCAACGGGGTTAATAAGGCAGTTAAACTTTCAGGCGTCATACTGGCCTGCGGACAAATTTTGGCAGCACCAAGATCGGCTAAAAACTTGGCGTTTGCAGTTTGGTGGTCATCCACTGCGCTTGGCAAAGGTACAAATACAGCCGCAACACCCGCAGTCGCAACCTCAGTCACGGTCAACGCACCAGCACGACAAATAATTAAATCGGCATCACTGTAGGCTTGTGCCATATCTTCAATAAAGGGCTGTACATTGACCTGCAAGCTGTCTGGCTTATGCGCATAACGCGCCTGCGTCGCTTCGGCATGGTTTTGACCACACTGATGATACACATCTAAAGGTAGATTCAGCTGTTTTAAAGCTTCAGGCACACACTCATTTAAGGCTTGTGCACCGAGTGAACCGCCCACAATTAAAATACGAATAGGCAAGCCTGCTTTTTCACGTTCCTGATAACGCCACGCAGGGCTTAGCGTTGCCGTAATTTCTGCACGCACAGGGTTACCTGTGGTGACAATTTTTTCACTGTTTGGGAACGTATTTGGGAAAGCCTGACATACGGTTTTTGCCACACGTGCTAACTGAGTATTGGTAAAACCTGCGACCGCATTTTGCTCGTGAATAATCACAGGAATGCCTAAGGCACGAGCAGCTAAGCCACCTGGCCCTGCCACGTAGCCACCAAAGCCTGCAACAGCATCAACCTTTAATTGTTTCATGTAACGCATGGCGCTCAATGTTGCGCCTAAAATTTTAAATGGTGCGACCAGTTTACGGATCAGACCGTTACCGCGTACACCCTGAATATTAATTTGGTAAATTGGAATATTGTGGTTTTGAAGCAGGCGATTTTCCATGCCCGTTGGCGTTGCCAACCATGACACTTGAATCCCTTGTTGCTGTAATTGTTTTGCGACGGCCAGCGCTGGAAAAACATGTCCACCTGTACCTGCGGCCATCATCATGACATGTTTAGGCTGTTGTTGCTGTGCGTCAGTCACGGTTTAATTCTTCAACTCAAAATAAGGCAAATAAAAATCTTGTATAAGGCATCAATTGTAATCACAAACGCATAGGCTTGAAAGGATATTTACTTTTTTTCACCAAGTGCTTGATTGTTTTTTTCTACAGTTTTTCAAGTTTAAACTAGTTTTATTATTAATCTACGGAAAATGTTAAATTTTATTCAGTTTCAGACAATTTATTTGACCTATTTTACAAAGCATAAGTGTGCATTTTTGTATCTTTCATTCTAAAAACAAAGCACCCTAAAATTAGAGCGCTATTGTCTGAACTTTCTTAGCCTGATTTGACTCACACTTTTTTATAGCCTCATTCGGTACTTAAACCTGCGATGTAATCAGTCAAAGCATAGACTCTCGTTTAACTGTTACGCCCTGCTTCGAGTACGTCAAATAAATCATCGGCTATAGATGTGCCAAACTGTGCGTCAATTTCACGAATACAAGTTGGACTGGTCACGTTAATTTCAGTGACATAGTTGCCAATCACATCTAGTCCGACAAAAACTAGACCTTTTTCGCGTAAGTATGGCCCGACTTTGGCTGCAATGGCCTTGTCATTTTCAGTCAATGGACGTGCTTCACCTAAACCACCTGCAGCTAAATTGCCGCGCACTTCGCCATTTTGTGGGATACGCGCCAAGCAATAAGGCACAGGTTCGCCATTGATCATGAGGATGCGTTTATCACCATCCACAATTTCAGGAATATAACGCTGCGCCATGATTGGCTGTGTGCCATTGTTGGTTAAAATTTCAATGGTTGAGCCAATATTGACCCCATCTTGGTATAAACGGAAAATCCCCATGCCGCCCATGCCGTCTAGCGGTTTGACAATTACATCGCCATGTTGCTGAATAAATTCACGAATTAGGCTTTGTTGTGAAGTGACCAAGGTCGGAACTTGTAGCTCAGGAAATTGGGTCGCAAATAGTTTTTCGTTACAGTCACGCAGGCTTTGCGGCTTGTTGATGATCCATGCGCCTTCTCGCTCGGCTTGCTCTAAAATATACGTGGTGTAGACGAAATTCATGTCAAAAGGCGGGTCTTTACGCATAAGAATCACATCATAATCTGCCAAGGATTCTTTGCGTTTTTCGCCCAGTTCGTAATAATGGTTATAGTCTTCAAAGACTTTGAGCGGTGCAATGAGGCCAAATGCCTTGCCCTGATCAATATATAAGTCTTGCTGTAATGCATAGCCCAAGGTATGCCCACGACGTGAAGCAGCCCATAGCATTGCCATAGTGGAATCTTTTTTCAGATTAACTGTTTCAATGGGATCCATCACCACAAGTACGCGCATATTTCGGTGCTCTTTTGAAGAATTGAATAAGCAAAAGTATAGCGGAGTTTAGCTTTGGTTTTGCTGCAATTTTCGTAACGCTTTATCTAGCCTCATCACATACTTAGGAGTTTGCGATGCAACAAGCGATTATTGGTTTTCATTTAGATGAAGAAAATGATTGGGTCGCAGATTTAGCCTGCGGTCATGGACAGCATGTACGGCATAATCCGCCTTGGCAAAACCGCCCATGGGTGATCACGGAGCAAGGGCGCAAAGAAAAGCTTGGAGTAATGCTGGAGTGTAAGAAGTGTGAGGAGGAGGCTAAGTAAGAACATTTGCATACCCAGTTTGTGATCCCAAATAAAAATGCCTGTTTTTTGAGTCGACTGATATCACTTTACTTAGCAACAACCCTGAGAGATGCAATTACGGTGCTCAAGACCTTGTGATGTATTGATCACTGATTTTTCATCAACAAATTTTGGTTTAACTTCTATTATTTGGAGAGAATTCCCCGAACACAATCATGAGAACGAGGGTTACTTATAACTTGCCACCTGTTCAATAGCCAATTCATAAGAGCTTTCAAATTGATATTTCATTGTTTCATCTTGAGTAGAATGAATAAACTCTTTCATTTTTTGTTTATATTCATCATGCCCTGCCTTATACATTGCGAGTAAATATCCCCACTCACCATATAAATATTCAGGGTCATTTTTAGGAGTGTCATTCAATGTCTGTTGCAATAATAATGCTAATTCCGCATAACATTTTTCATATTCGTTTTGGGGTCTTTTTGCATAATAGCTTAACTCACATTGGGTGAGCAAACGTGCTTCACTAAACACATCTTTTAACATTTTACCATTTAAATCATGAGCTTCTTTATACATATCTGTAGCTAAGTAAATCTGCATTTGCAACTTTTCTCGCTCATGATCATTCTTAATCTTGCTTATTTCAGGCAAACTATCTTTCATTACTTGATTCGCATGCTCTCTTTCTCTGAAATTCAAATTATGAATCGTATCTTTATATTTTTTTATAATAGTCTGATCTTCTATGGAAAGATTTAATGTAGCATCACTGTCTCTAATGGGCTTAGCTTCAGTATGACGAGTATTATGATCATTAGATGAGCAGGCAGTATTTCCGAATATAAAAAAAACTGCTAAAAAAGTAAGGAAAAACTTCATCTAACTTCTCTTGCTGCGGAGTTTAAAGTAAATGTGTAGGTTGTAAAACTCGGTATTGGTGTAACGGTGCCGCCATTAAACATCAATACATATCCAAGATCTAATTCAACTTTCAATGGTAGTAAATCTGGATCAGGCAAGGCGACATTACAGAAACCTACAGGCTCTTTTCCTCGTTCAGTACTCCAAACCCCGCCATCTGACTTCAATTCTTGTCTTATTAATAATTCAGATTTTCTATTTTTTTCTTTATAGAGTCTTAGAGTCGCATAAGGAATGATTTTATTTGCCTCATGTTTTACCACTGGAGGAAGATAGGAAACCGTTATAAAAAGGTTTTTATCCTTTAAAATATATGTAACGAAAAAATCACATGTTCCTGAAACAATTTGCAGAATAGTTCCTAGTAATCCTTTGTTATCTTCATCGTATGGAGGTATTCCTGTTTTAAATTTCACATAATCGGTTTTATTACACTCAATATAATAGTTTTCATATTGCCTCTTATTTGCAGAATGATTGATTAAGTTCTGTTGAGCATTCACCAACTGATCTTGACTGGCTTGAGGATTAGAAACAACATGGCAACTAGCACTACTGCTATCTCCAACAACGTGTGATTGTTGCGGTTGAATGATAGCACCACAGCTGAGTTTATCACCCACATAAGCAACTAGCTTACCATCAAAGATAATATGGTCATGACTTTTAATCACTGTAGACCAAGATTTGCATTTAGGACAAAAATGTCCATCACCAGCTCTAATAAAAGAATTTCCCATTTGAGAATCTCTTATCTGAGTAGCGAAAATACGACCACCATGAGTTGTTGGTGCATTATGAATAGCAAAACCTTTCATAATCTTAATCCTTATAATTTAATCCAGACTAAGAAAATTCTGAGGCATTTTTGAAGAAATTTGCTGTAGTTTTTCGATAAATAATTCGTGTAAAAAGCCGATCTTGTCATTTTTAAGTTCATATATGTTTTTATTATTTAATAAGTATAACAAACTTTGAGATGAGTAAAAAATCGCAGTATATTTCTCATATTATAATCAAATTTAGTCCAACTGCTTCAGTTAGACTTTATATCATTATTTATCACATCCCATAATGTTATTAAAATAAATAAAAGTGAAAAAGGAAGCTCTCGCTTCCTTCCTCAATAAACTTAAACCCCATACTTCACACGGTACGCTTCCATTTTTGCCAAGGCCTCTTTTTCACCTTTGGCATCTAAATAGTTCATTAAATCTTTCATGGTAATTAGAGCATGCACAGGAATTTCCAGCTCTTTTTGCACTTCCTGAATGGCAGACAAATCGCCCTGACCTTTTTCCTGACGGTCTAAAGCCACCAATACACCTGCAATTTGTGCGCCTGCATTTTTCAAAATAGTGACCACTTCGCGAATAGCTGTACCCGCAGTGATCACATCATCAATAATCCAAACCTTTTTGCCCTCAACCGCAGCACCGACAAGCACACCACCTTCGCCATGATCTTTAGCTTCTTTACGATTAAAGCCCCACGGCACACTCACGCCATGATTCTGAGATAAAGCCACAGCAGTAGCCGCAACAAATGGAATCCCCTTATAGGCAGGCCCGAAAATCACATCTACATTTTTGCATTGCATAAGTTGGTCTGCATAGCCTGAAGCCAATAGCGATAAAGCTTCACCATCATTTAATAGACCTGCGTTAAAAAAATAAGGACTCACACGACCCGATTTTAAAGTAAACTCACCAAATTTAAGCACACCACGTGATAAGGCGAGTTCGATAAAAGCTTGCGGGTTAAATTGAGCTGGCGATGTCATGAGGTGCTCCGAATTAATACATTGAGGTAAGACCTGAGCATGATACCAAAGAGTAGCTATCCGAGTGATCAAAAAATTCTTCGAGTGGTTTCAATTAACGTCAATGGGTTGCGTTCATCGGTAAGCAAGGGCTTACTCGAATGGTTAGAACAGTCTGAAGCAGATGTGATTTGCATGCAGGAAAGTCGCATCACCCATGCCCAATGGACCGATAAATTTAAACCTGAAGGCTGGTACACCCATCTTTTCCCTGCAGAGCGTGCTGGCTACGCAGGCACAGCCATTTATAGCCGCTTACCATTTGTATCTGTGCAAAATGGTTTGGGTTTTGAATTGGCAGACTCACAAGGCCGCTTTATCAGTGCCGAGTTCGATGTCGGGCTAGATCATCCAATTTACATCTGTTCACTGTATTTGCCTTCTGGCTCTTCGGGTGAAGAAGCACAAATGCGGAAAGATCACTTTTTAGAAGAGTATCAAAAGATTCTAAAACAGTGGCGTGAAGAAAATAAATCCATCATTGTCTGTGGCGACTACAACATCGTGCATAAACGCATTGATATTAAAAACTGGTCAGGCAACCAAAAATCTTCAGGCTGTTTGCCGCATGAACGTGCATGGTTAGATTATATTTATAATGATTTAGGCTATGTCGATACTTTCCGTGAAGTACGTCAGGAAGCAGAGCTGTATTCTTGGTGGTCCAATCGCGGGCAAGCACGTGCCAAGAACGTAGGTTGGCGGATTGATTATCATACCTGCTCTCCTGACTGGAAAACACGTACAGTCAATGCGTGGGTATATAAAGAAGAATGGTTTAGCGACCACGCCCCAGTGATTATTGATTATAAAATTTAATCTTCACACAAATTTTACCGCCCAAATGAGTGAACAAATGTTCACTTAATCGAGGTTCAATTCGCACATAATCTGTCGACTTTATACATTTAACTTCAGGGCCATTCAGCGCATTATTGCATCACGGCAAAGGGACAGTCAGGACGACACAAAAGGATTGGAAGCCGATGGATGGAAAAAGTAAACTTGATTCAAGTTGCTTTTCAAGGATGTAACAATGGACGTTAAAATGAGACCCGCATAATCAGGATGATTAAATGCGGGTTTTCTCTTTTTATCATCTTATCTTGTGTTTGTTCTTTTCTGCGCTGTTACTATTATTCTTCACTTCATTCTTGTATTTATTTTGACTTGAATCTATTTTTATCAAGTTTTTCATGTTGTTCTGTTTATACGTCACATTTTAGAACCGCCAAGTGTCAATCTCGTGACATCGCTATGACGTATTGATGACAAATACACTTGTCGATATTCATGTTCATGGTGATTTCTAGCGCTTAACGCTGTTTTGGGCTAGGCTATAGCCAGCTTGATGATATTGATGTGAAAAATTATGTTCAAAATTTATGGTATTAAAAACTGTAACTCTATGAAAAAAGCCTTCGATTTACTCAATGAATTAGGGCTAAGTTATGAATTTCATGATTATAAAAAACAAGGAATTGATGCCGAAACCGTCAAAACTTGGTTAGATGCACTTGGGCAAGATATCATCTTAAATAAAAAAGGCACCACATGGCGCAAACTCAGTGAAGCAGAACAGCAAACAGCACTGGCCAGTGAAGCCAGTTTAATAGAGGCACTATGTACTCACACCAGTTTAATTAAACGCCCTGTCTTAAAAACCGAATCGGGTTTTATTGCAGGTTTTGATGAAGCTGCTTATCGTGCTTTAATCTAAGCTCAAAAAATTCCATTAAAAAACCTGCTTAAATTAAGCAGGTTTTTTTGATTCTTAGTTGCTAAGACTGCCTTAGCGACAGCCTTAAACGACAACTTAGTTTGCGCGAATCCAAGTTTGGTTACGACCTAATGCCGCTACACCAATGAAACCGCGTAATTCAAGTTTCTTACCACCATTGGCAAGTTTACCTTTAAGTTTGTAGGTCTTACCAGTTTGCGGGTCAAGAATTGAACCACCATCGTAGCTTGTGCCACCCGTATTTTTCAGACCGCGAACAATGGTCAAACCTTTCAAAGATTTGTTGTGGTACGGACCTTCACATTTTGTACAGGCATTTTCTTCACCAGGTGTTAAAATTGACTGAATACTTGCGGTTAAAGTTCCATTTTTTTGCTCAGTAAATCTTACCGTGGCTTTGGGTTGTTTGGTTTTATCGTCAATTGTTTTCCAAACTGTGCCGTTAAGCGGATCTGCAGCATTGGCTAAAGCGCTTAAACCTAACAGCCCGAATGCAAGTACAATTTTTTTCATTGTTTTGTTTCCCTGGTCTACTATCAGACAACTTTATTATTAAAAAGTCACAACAAATTTGCAATTTTTGAATGTGACCGTTTAGTGTACCCTTGTAAATTATGTTGGTAAATACACAAATATCCGATCAAATAAAGAACAAAATGGAAAAATCATGAAGATTAACCCCATGTGGAAACAAATTATTACAGAGCGGTTTTTAAAAACCACCATCCGCACACCTAGTCAGTTAAATTTACCACCCAATTCTTTACGTTTTGCACTTGAGCAAATGTGTCGTTTGTTTCCTATGCAAAAGTCGGTGCAGGTACGCACATTGCGTTTGGCAGGTTTACGTGCCGAAGAATTAAAACCTCAGGATGCTGCTACACAGCTAATTTTTCATATTCATGGCGGGGCTTTTTTTCTAGGTTCTTTAAATACGCATCGGGCATTTTTAAGCCAAGTGGCGGCACGTACTCAAATGCAGGTCATTCATGTCGATTATCCTCTTGCACCTGAGCATCCGTTTCCTAATGCCTTAGAAGCTGTCTTTGATGTTTATCAAAGTCTTTTAACACAAGGTATTCAAGCCAAAGACATTATTTTGTCTGGCGATTCTTGCGGGGCAAATCTGGCTTTGGCACTGGCCTTGAAAATACGGGATGAGCAATTGCCACAAGTCAGCGCCCTGATGCTGCTTTCACCCTTTCTGGATTTAACGCTCACCAGTGAATCCTTACGCTATAACCGCAAGCATGATGCCCTACTCTCGATTGAAACACTAGAAACAGGCATTGATTATTATGTGCCGCCTGAACTGGATCGTGCTGCGCCACAAATTTCACCCTTATTTGATGATTTACACGACTTGCCCCCTGTTTTGGTACAAGTTGGCTCTAAAGAAATTTTGTTGGACGATGCAGCCCGTTTTAAAGAAAAAGCTGAACAAGCAGGGGGAGAAGTACATTACAAACTCTACACAGGCATGTGGCACAATTTTCAAATGTTTTCGCCATGGTTTGATGAAGCCAAGCAAGCTTTGGCAGATTTGGCTGAATTTGCTCATCTGCAAGATCAAAGCTAAATTTGAAATTAAGCTAAAACCGTTGATGACATCATTGCAGCTCTATGCGCGTAAACGGAGTTTTCAATAAAACTGACAATAAAAAAGCTCAGCATCCTTAAGATACTGAGCTTTTTTATTGGGAAAAATACAGCCTAAATTGCCTGAATTTGTTGCAAGGCCTTAGCAACTGCCTGATCTTTAAATTCAGACATACTCACACCTTCCGCACGAATCACTTGCACATCATTCACGCCTGTAAAATTGAAGATGGTTTTTAGAAAATCTTCCTGAAAATCGGCAGGGCTGTTATCACCATAGACGCCACCACGGCTACTGGCGATATACGCTGTTTTCTCACCCGCCAAGCCCACAGGACCTTGCTCGGTATATTTAAAAGTTTTGCCTGCCACACTAATGCGGTCAATCCATGCTTTCAAGGTAGAAGTCAAACCAAAGTTATACATGGCAGCACCCACGACCACGACATCGGCATCTATATATTGCTGGATAATTTTTTCACCCAAAGCGGCTTGTTCTACATCTTGGCCCATTAAAATTTCGGCAGTTAAATGCGGAATCGGTTGCTGTGCCAAATCTAAATAATCGACCTGCGCATGGGCATGTTTTGCAGTCAGTTGTTGCACAATGGCCTGACTCAACTGACGTGAAACTGAATTTTCACCTAAAATACTGGAGTCGATATGTAAAATTTTCATGGCTGCATCTCAATTCTTTATTCATTCAATAAAGTTATTTTAATCTTTGCGCTAAATTGAATAATCTGGAGAATTAAGACACTCTGTTTTATTTTTGGAACAAAATTGGCAAGATCGCTGCGCCACAACCCACTTTGGTTATGCAATAGCTACTCCAAATTTACACGACTACTCCATTCAGACTTGGCTTTGATAAGGTTCCAAATAATTGACCCACATTGGCTCTTGTAAAGCTGCTTGCATCCAAGCCTGCATAGCGGGATGCTGCATCACCAGTTGCATATACTGCTGACTTTCTGCGCTCACGGGCAAAGCATAAGTCATAAAACGTGTCACCACAGGGGCATAAAAGGCATCGGCAATGCTGAATTCACCACATAAAAAGCCACCTACAGTTGGGCGTGTTGCCCAAATCTGTTCAATGCGAGCCACATCCTGCCTCAAACCTGCATGTTCTTGCCATAATTTTGCGCCAACTTCCGCTAAATTGGCGCGAATATTCATCCCACATAAACTGCGTAAATCTGTAAAACCGCTGTGCATTTCTGCACAAATACTGCGTGCCCAAGCGCGTTGTTGTGCATTACGTGGCCACAGGGCTTGCTCTGGAAATTGCTCAGCCAAATATTCACAAATGGCAAGAGAATCCCAGACCAATAATCCATCATGCAATAAAGCAGGTACTTTACCGTTTGAGTTCACTGCCAGCACCTGCTGTTTAAAATTACCCTGACCACGTTCTGTGGGAAAATTGATCTGAATTTCCTCAAAAGGCAGATGAAATGCTTTTAACACCAGCCACGGACGCAGCGACCAGCTCGAATAATTTTTATTGGCAATATACAGTTGCATCATAATTGTGATTCCTGTGCTGTGTCCAACTGACTGAGCTGTTGCAATAAAGTACGCTCGGTAAATGCACCTGTTAAACGTAAACTGCGAATTTCTTGTTGTTGTGCATCTAAAAACAAGAATGTCGGTGGCCCTAAAATTTCCCATTGATTAAGCAAGGCCTGATGACTTTCATCATAATCACTTAAATCGAGTTTAATCAGATAATACGCTGCCAATGCCTGTTTAACCTCAGCAGCCTTCAATACTTGCTGCTCAATCGGACGACACGCTACACACCAGTCGGCATAAACATCGATCATCACTTGCTGATTTTTAGGGGCTTGAGCCAGTAACTGTTGTAATTCGGCAGCAGTTTTGGCCTGATGCCATTGTAATCCTACTACACTTTTTTGCTGCCAAAAGCGCTGACTGTGTTGATACTGGCTATAAATCAGATAAGGCACAACCAACAATAACGCACTCACATAAAGGGCTCGCAAGCCACCATGATAGCGGCTTAAACGATGCAGCACATAGCCAATAAAACTGAGTCCAAGTGCCAAGCTAAGCCATTGCAGCCATGCTTCACCAATTAAAGGACGGACAAAATATAGTGCTAAAGCCAGCATAATAAAGGCAAACAGCACTTTAATTTGATGCATCCACAAGCCTGCTCGCGGCAATACTTTTGCCCCAAGCACACTGGCCAACAATAACGGCGTACCCATGCCAAAACCGAGTGTAAATAGTAGTAACGCACCCTGTATCTGACTTTGGGTTTGGGAAATAAACAATAATGCCCCTGCTAACGGCGCAGTCATACACGGCCCAACCAACAAGGCAGATAACATGCCCATTAGCGCAGCACCAGCTAAATTACCGCCCTTTTGCATAGATTGCGCCTGATCGAGTCGATTGACCCAAGCACGTGGTAACTTGATTTCAAACAAACCAAATAGGTTTAAAGCAAACAGCACAAATAACAGGCTAAAGGCAATTAAGGTTGCAGGCTGCTGCAACCAACGCTGAAAATTCAAACCTGCTGATGACGCAATTAATCCCAACAGCGCATAGACCATGGCCATACTGCAGACAAAGACCAGTGCAATCATCCATGCTTTGATGCCTTTGTGTTCACGTACCAATAGGGAGGTCAAAATGGGCAACATCGGCAAAGAACACGGGGTAAAAGCCAGCAGCAGCCCCAATCCAAAAAATAATAGCAAACCATAGGCCAACGAGCTTTGTGCCAGTTTTTCAGACCACTGCTGATCTTGTGCCGTTATAGGTTGTGCAGCTTCAGGGCTTGTCTGCAAATCAGTTGGAGAATTGGCAGGTGCAGTTGAAAATCCTTCACGAGTGGAACTACTTTGCCCAGCCCAAATACTTTTTTGTGATGCACTTTGATTTTCTAAAATGACCAAACCTGTGTTATCGGTCTGGAATTCTATGCGCTGCGGTGGATAACAAATCCGATCTTGGGCGCACCCTTGCCAAGTCACTTGATAGTGCTGCGCAGTTTGGGTGGGAATTTTAAAACTCACCTGCCGATAATAAACTTGAGTGTGTCCATAATTTTCATCATAAACATCTTCAGCGGGAGGCAACTCCAAAGCCAGCACTTGCTGCCCATGCTCGACCTTAAATTGATGTCGATACAAATAATACTGTTCAGGCATGTTCCAGCGCAGTTCTGCCTGATGCGAATCTACAGATTCAACACTAAACTGAAAGGCTTTTTCGGGCGGAAGTAATGGCGTTTCTGCCTGCACATTCAAACTGAACAGCAACAGCCAACCCAACAATAAAATACGCACAGCTTTATGCAAATAGTGACTCAGATGATAAGCCACGCCTCGAATCACTGCATTTAACTGTGCTGCACTCGGCTGAAAAAAAGGCGGTGTCATCTTGTTTTAGCTGCCTCCGCATACACTTTGTTGTTATTGAATAAATGCAGCGCGTGAAATCACTGTTTACACGCGCTGCATTTTGAGTTGTTGTTTAAGTGCTGTTCACTTAAAACAGGAACGACATCCCTAAACCTGCACGGTAACTTTTATCTGCACCGTCTAAATCTACACCAACACTGGCATCGAGTTGGGTACGCTCATTCAGTGTATAAATCAGCCCTGAACCCAAACCATATTCATAGTCCTGACTTTCTGCTTTGCGATATACCAACTCAGAAAAACCCGACCATTGATCATTTAAACGATATTGAATATTTGGAATCGCAGTTGCCGCCCAATCACTATTTTGCACCGCATAACGCATGGTGATGCCCGTTTTTAATAGGTCGCTATATTGATAGCTCACCGCTGTGCTTAAACTGTAAATATCGTCATGTTCAGTAAAACCGTCATTGCCTGTGGCAATTAACGCTTCTAACAATACTGCCATCGACAATTTATCGTCATTTAAATCAATTGCTTGTTTTAGGCCAATGCTGACATCGCCCAAACCATCATCTTCAACCGATTGCCCTGCAGTTTTGCTTTGGCTCCACGCGGGACCCTGCCAACCTAGTTGCAACTCTAAGTCCTGCATTAAACCTGTACGCAACAACATGTCAGCATTTAAGCGTGTGGTTTTCACTGTTTCGCCCAAAGCGTTGTTACTTTCCTGATAACTTGCACTTGGTAAAGCCTGTTCCCAAGCCAATTTTCCTACAGGGGTGATGCCTGTGCTCATTCCTGCACCAGGACGATCAAATTCAAACTCGGTTGCTCCAACCTGCATACTGATCGCTGCTGCCACCAGAATTCCAACTGTTTTTAATGCTGACATATTTTTAATCTCTGCAGTTAGGCCAATTCTTTACTCATTTTTGCGCCATGGCGACGCAACAATTCTAAAGTCTGTTGTTCTTCTGGCAAAGCATCAGACCATTGAATTTCATCAAAATCACAGTCAAACAATAAATCACTGATTGAAGATAAAATAGTTAAACCGTCTTCATCTTTGGTATTTGGATCCACTTTTTCATCTAACAGACGTTGTACGGCAGGTGCACATGCTGCACTCGCAGCATCCCAAAGTGGTCCGTAGACTTCTTCGGCATCCCATAAATGCAAATTCACTTTGGCTTGAATCAAGGCTTCTAAAATATCTAGATGGACTTGTAAATCTTGTTGTTTTTGCTGATCACTTAATGGCTGACCCGCTTCATAAGCTTCACAAATTTTTTCCCACCACTGAAATAAACCGTCAGACCAGACCGAAATGACAGGCCCCTTTTCGGCATCCATAAAATTCGGATCCAAACCCTCTGCCAAAAGGCGTTGCACTTGGGCAAGGTCTAATTCTTCTATTGCTTGCACCAAAACTTGTTGTTGCGCAGTTAACATGCAGAAAGCTCTCTTCAATCAATATTCAATTTAAGACTATTATGCCCAATAAAGCGGCATTTGTATGAGATAAATGTCAGCAAATCGTGAATTTACATCTGCACAGTTCTATCAGGCATAAAAAAGCCCCGCAATATTTGCGAGGCCAGAAGTCTGCAGTACTTAAACTGCATGTTTCTTATTCGTCAGCATCGACATCTGTATCTACAAATTCAGGGCGTGCACCACGAGGGTTTTCATTTTTTTCAAACGCATGTTCTAGGCTGCGTTTTAAACGGTCAATCGCACCATGAATTGCAGTATCAATGTTGTGACCACGATGATTTACAACCACTGGTTTTAAACCTGCTGGACGGGCTTCAATCATGCAACGGATGTCGTCATCACCGCCTTTTTCCCCATTTTCATCACTAAAATGTACTGAAAAATGGGTAATACGCTCACTGTGGCGTTGGAATTCATTATTCAGTTCTTCACGAACGTAACTAATTAATCGATCACTGTTTTGAATGTTTTTATCGGTACGGATTTCAATATTCATGATTTCATCCTCTTGCGTTCGTTATTTCTGAATCTTGTTGTGCCAAAATCTTACATATAATTTTATACATATACATTTTAGCGTGTTTATAATGTGCTGTTTTTACAGCATAAAGTACATCTTCAACTTAGTTTGGAATAACTTCCTCCCGTTTGAATGATGAACACTTTTAAGTCTGCAGAACCGTGTCCCTATACCTTGAATATCGGGCCTATCTAAAAAATATGCAAGCGATATTTATAGAAAAGCAGCAAAAGAATAACCCTTTTAGGACAAGTTTTCGCTCAGATGTTCAATAAGCAACCAATTTGACTGTTCAAGCAGATGTGATTGATTTTTCAACACAGAAACTTGATGCTTTTAAGGGGCTTAGCATGGCATGCAAAAAGCTAGACATTATTTTTACCATTGGTTTTAAATCCTGCAAAAATGCAGCGCTTTTAGAATTGGCAAAAAATACCAAGAAATGACCTGTCAATAATCGAATTTTGCTTTATTTTTGCTTAAGAATCTGTATCCTTGAAACGCTTTTCTTGGGGTCTTATTTTATGAAATTTACACATATTGCTGCGCTATGCGCTCTCTCTACTGCTGCAACTTTTACGCAAGCAAATCCTATTGTATGGCAGGATTTCAGCTTGACTGGTCTTTATGGTGAAAACTATGAAGTAGGTACTGAAGATCGTACGACTCTTACTGCTGAATATGCAGCTAAACTCAAATATTCTGATGTGTTCTTCTTCGTTGACCAACAATGGGATGGTAATGATGATGACTCAACCTATTTTGAATTAGCACCACGTTTAAGTTTGGGTGAAATTACAGGTCAAAACCTATCTTTTGGCCCAGTGAAAGATGTTCTCATTGCAACGACTTGGGAACATAATGCAGGACATGGTGCAAATACTGAATTTAATAACTTTTTATACGGTGTAGGTTTCTCTTTAGACATTCCATATACGCAATATGCAAATGTAAACTTCTACAAAGCAGATAACGATAAGAATATCTCTAAAGATGATTATCAAATGACCATCACTTATGCTGTACCATTTAAAATTGGTTCTGAAGAGTTCTTGGCTGATGCGTTCCTAGACTGGTCTACTGCAGAAGATGACCACGCCAGTGAACTCAACTGGACTTCTCAATATAAATGGAATGTGGGTAAACACATTTCACCTAAAACTAAATTATATGTGGGTATCGAACACTCTGTTTGGAACAACAAGTTTGGTATTAAAGGCGTAGATCAAAACGATGTTAGCGCATTGGTAAAATACCACTTCTAAGCCAGCCTGATCGCTATTCAAAAAAGCAAGACTTCGGTCTTGCTTTTTTATTGGCTGTTAAAATTTTTTAATTTATATTCAGGTATAAAATTAGCATGCGACTCATTTGTACTTCACTTAAAACTCCGCTACATTTACTTTAAATTTCAAATAAAAAGCAATGTGACTTCACATGCAAAAAACTGATTTTATTATTCTGCTATTTTGTGCCATTGCCGCAATTTTACATGGCATGAGTGGTTTTGGCTTTCCCATGCTTAGCACCGCTGCAGTGGCGATGCTGTATCCGCTGAGTACCGCAGTCGCCTTGGTTCTCATTCCCTGTTTACTGTTAAATCTATACATGTTGCGGGGTGACACCAAGCAATCTTTATTGAGCAGTTTATATGGCTACTGCAAAAAATATTGGGGCTTAATTCTCAGTGCGTTAATTGGCAGCTATTTAGGCGTCAGTTTGCTGCTGATTCTAAATGAAGGCTATTTAAAATTTGCGATGGGGACACTGATTCTGCTTTACGTGGCCGATCAGTTTAGAACCCGCCCCTTACAAATTTCAGCCTCACTGAAAAATATGCTGATTTTTGGTTTTCTAGCAGGTGTGATTGGTGGAGCCACCAATGCCATGGCACCGTTTTTAATGATGTATTTGCTCAGCACCCAACACAGTA
The DNA here is from genome assembly GCF_012371315.1 of Acinetobacter sp. A1. Lineage (NCBI taxonomy): Bacteria > Pseudomonadati > Pseudomonadota > Gammaproteobacteria > Moraxellales > Moraxellaceae > Acinetobacter > Acinetobacter sp. A1. The sequence continues at coordinate 74,421 of NZ_JAAZQY010000005.1, read as the reverse complement.
AAACCGATATTGTGGTGATTAGTAATCTTAATTTTATTGTCTCTAAACTCATTCAACTGGCAGTGTTATATCCAGTAATTCAACAATTTAGCAGCACACAATTTAAGGTTTTGGCGCTAATTTGCCTAATTTCTGTAGCAATGGTTTATGTGGGCAGTCTGATTCGTAAAAATATTTCTCAGGCTGTATTTAAGCACATTGTTTTTACTTTACTTAGTTTCATGGCTATTTACGCAATTGCTCAAGGATTAGCCATCATCACAAAACAGCCTGCATTGTTGATATAAATCAATAAAATGAACATAACAAATGGAAAATTATTTAGATTTTTTTTTAGCTTAAATAATTTTTTACACCTATAATTAAGACTAGCTTAAAAAACAGTCTGTTAAGACTGCTTCGGTCGTTTGCACCGACCAATCTTCCAACTTTTCCTTTTATTCCATTTTTACGGAGCGAACTTCTATGGAAAATAACCATATAGAAGTGCCAGCCAGTATTAAGCGAAAAGAACTGATCAAGACTTGGGCCATTGTTATTCTTGCGACCCTGCTCTCTTTCGGTTTGTATAACGTCTTACCCTATGATGAAAACGCCAATAAGGGTCTAAGTCTGTTGCTTTTTATTGGTATTTTATGGCTCACCGAAGCGGTACACATTACCATTACAGCACTGTTAGTACCTGTGCTTGCTGTGGCTTTAGGTATGCCACTTGAAAATGCCAGCAAAGAACTTGTACCAATTTCAACCAAGCAAGCATTAGCAACTTTTGCAGACCCTGTCATTTTCCTGTTCTTTGGTGGTTTTGCTTTAGCAACTGCGCTGCACATTCAGAAACTGGATCGTAAAATTGCGATGTGGATTATTTCCATGTCGGGCGGTCACTTGGGGATTTCGGTTTTATCTATTTTTATCGTCACTGCTGCGTTGTCGATGTGGATTTCCAACACAGCCACGGCGGCGATGATGTTACCGTTGGCACTAGGTTTGTTATCACACCTCGATGCCACCAAAGAGCGTAAAACCTTCGTTTTCATTTTATTGGGGATTGCCTACTCTGCCAGTTTAGGTGGTTTGGGTACGTTGGTGGGTTCGCCACCAAACGCTATTGCAGCCAAAGCATTAGACTATGACTTTGCTGACTGGATGAAAATTGGTTTACCAATGATGCTGATTTTGCTACCAGCGATGTTGGTCAGCTTATATTTGGTATTGCGTCCAAATTTAAATCAAAAAATTCATTTTGAAACTGAAGTGATTCCTTGGACCAAAACCCGTGTTGCAACGATGATTTTATTCGTATGTACTGCAGTGGCGTGGATTTTTGGTAAAAAACTTAGCGAAACCTTCGGCATTAGCCAACCCGATACATGGACTGCATTAGCTGCTGCATGTTTGGTAGTCATGCTAGGTACTGCATCTTGGAAGCAAGTAGCTGAAAATACCGATTGGGGCGTGTTATTACTGTTCGGTGGTGGTTTAACCCTCAGTGCGATCTTAAAAGATTCAGGCGCATCTTTGGTATTGGGTCAAACCCTTGCCAATACCTTTGGTGATACTTCGCCATTGGTAGTGATTTTTGCGGTGACCATCTTCATTATTTTCTTAACTGAATTTACCAGTAATACAGCGTCTGCTGCGTTATTGGTTCCTGTATTTGCTGCAATTGCAGACCAAATGGGTATTCCAAAAGAAATTTTAGTGGTGATTATTGGTATTGGTGCATCGTGTGCCTTTATGTTACCTGTGGCAACGCCACCAAATGCGATTGTATTTGGTACAGGTCAAATTAAACAAAGTGAAATGATGAGTGTGGGCATGGTGTTGAACGTCATGTGCGTATTTATTATTTCATTATTTGTATATTGGTTCTTTAGTTAAGGATCAATAAAAAATGGAGCACAAGATGCTCCATTTTTTTCGCCTCAATTTTAGAATATTTTTAATCATCAAATGGCTTTGTTGCATAAATATGTAAGCATCTGATTTAAATAAATTTAATTTTGGATCAAAAAATAATCAAAACTTTTAAAATCATATAGTTATGAAATCTTTGTGCAACAAAGCCAACACCAATCAAAATTACAATAAAAAGCATCCATTACTTTTTTGAAATAATGGATGCTTTTTCTAAATTAAATCAGCTTAAACCGCCAAATCGGCTAAATTACCTTTTTGCTCTAACCACACTTTACGGTCTGCAGAGCGTTTTTTAGCCAGCAATTTATCCAATAAACCTGCGGTAAAATGACTATCATCCAAATCGAGTTGCACCAAACGGCGTGTATTTGGATCCATCGTGGTTTCACGTAACTGACTGGCATTCATTTCACCCAAACCTTTAAATCGGGTAATTTGCGGATTTTTGGTTTTGGCTTTTTTCAGCGTATTTTCTAGCTCATCTTCATCTAGCGCATAATGCACATCTTTACCGTCATCAATACGGAATAATGGCGGCATGGCGACATATAAATGCCCATCTTCCACCAAGCTTGGGAAATGCTTCACGAACAAGGCACACAGCAAAGTGGCAATGTGTAAACCATCCGAGTCGGCATCAGCCAAAATACAAACCTTACCATAACGCAATTCAGATAAATCATCACTGCCCGGGTCAACCCCAATCGCAATTGCAATATCGTGTACTTCCTGCGAACCCAAAACCTCGTCCGAAGATACTTCCCACGTATTTAAAATTTTTCCGCGAATTGGCATGATCGCCTGAAAGTTTTTATCACGTGCTTGTTTGGCAGAACCACCTGCGGAATCACCTTCGACAATAAACAGTTCCGATTCTTCACGGGTTTGTCCCACGCAATCTGCCAATTTACCCGGCAAGGCTGGGCCTGAAACAATTTTTTTACGTTCTACTTTTTTCGCTGCTTTTAAACGACGACCTGCTTTGGAAATTGCCATTTCTGCCAATTGCATGGCAATGTCAGAATTTTGGTTCAACCACAAGGCAAAAGCATCTTTGGCGATATTCTGCATAATGCTTGCCGCTTCACGGCTCGATAAACGCTCCTTGGTCTGCCCAGAAAACTGCGGCTCTTGGAACTTTAACGATAAAATGTAGTTAACCCCATCCCAAACATCTTCGGCAGATAGCTTTAAATTGCGCGGCAATAAATTGCGTAATTCACAGAACTCACGTAAAGCATCGGTCACACCAGAACGTAGTCCATTGACATGCGTACCGCCTTGCGCAGTCGGAATCAAGTTGACATAACTTTCCTGAATTTGCTCGCCACCTTCTACGTTCCAACAAATTGCAAATTCTGCACTAGCACGTTCTGCCTCACCTGTCGCCACAAAAGCAGGAGCAGGTACAATCTCACGATCTTCCAGCTCATCCATCAAATAGTCGACTAGACCATTTTCAAACTGCCAGACAATTTTTTCATCGTTAATTTCATCAATGTAATGAATTTCTAAACCTGCAGCCAGTACCGCTTTGGCTTTTAAATTGTGCTTTAAGGCTTTTAGCGCAAATTTAGGTGAATCAAAATATTTAGCTTCAGGCCAGAAATGTACCAACGTACCCGAAGCACGTTTTGGCGCTTTGCCTTCCAAGACTTCTAAAGGTGCAGCGGCTTCGCCCTGATCAAAAGCCATTTTATACAGGTTGCCCTGACGCTGTACGGTCACTTCAACCCGACTGGACAAGGCATTCACTACAGAAATACCGACCCCGTGCAAACCACCCGAAAATTGGTAGTTGTCGGTGCTGAACTTACCGCCTGCATGCAGCTTGGTCAGAATAATTTCAATCCCGCTTTGCCCGTATTCTGGGTGAATATCGACAGGCATACCACGGCCATTGTCTTCTACCGACAAAGAGCCATCTTTATAGACTTTTACGGTAATTTTATTGGCATGCCCTGCAAGTGCTTCATCCACCGCATTATCAATAACTTCTTGCGCCAAATGGTTCGGACGTGTGGTGTCGGTATACATGCCCGGGCGACGACGTACTGGATCTAAACCAGATAAAACTTCAAGAGATTGAGCGGTATATTGAGACACGTTGTACTGTTTCCTTAAGCTAGGGAATCCGATAAAAATTGCAGTAACATCGGAATTTTGTCTGCAAAATCATCCATGGCATGATTGCCGTGCGCTTCAGTCATGATCATGGCCGAAGGTGAGGCAGCACTATAATAACGCTGCGCTTCACGATAATCCAAAACTTCATCGCCTTGTTGCAATAACACCAATATTTTGTCTGCATCTTGCGCAACTGGCAACGCAATGTCTGCTAAGTCATCCAATTGCGCTGCAGTTAAGCTCCAGTTCGGATGTACCACATAGGGCAGCACATCGCCAAACAAGTCCTGAAACAATTGCCATGGTCGCATAGCAGGGTTAATCACAACAGCAGGCACATGATGCTGTGCGACCAGTTGTGTCGCATAAAAGCCGCCTAGACTGCTGCCCACCAATGCCACATTGGGCAAACGTCGAATCAATGCCGATACGTTTGCCAAAACCGCTAAAGGTGGAGCATTTAAATCGGGCAAATGCATCTGAATATCAGGGCGATGCTGCTGCACATAGGCATACAATAGCTGCCCTTTCATGGACAAAGGGCTACTTTGAAAACCATGTAAATAAATCAAATTCATTGTTGCTATGCCCTTATTTTTTCTCTCGATCTCGTGAAATTTAGCCACTTTTTATGTGTTTTTAATTTATTTTTCATGGAAAAATGCAATTGTTAGACAAAAAGACGCGTGCATCTTGGCAGTCATCGGTATTTTAAAAGCAGATCGAAATAAACACGATAAAATGAAAGCGTACAAGTTTATACCGCGAACTCAAGTAAAAATAAAGCGTTCGGTATATGGGAACACAAGGGGCAACACAGTATGCCAAGTTTAACACCACTGCATGAAACCTATTGTAGATGGGACCGTACACCTCCAAGTCAGGCCGATATTTTAGAAGGCTTGGCACAACTGGTCAGCACACGTCTGAATGCTGTCATGACCGATGTCATTCAAACCATCCAGCGTGAAGTCCTGCTTAGCGTGTTTGGCATGAGCGAACAACGCTCCAAAAAATTCCAAAAAACAGCCACATTTCAAAAGCTGTATAAATTTGCCTTTAATAGTTTGCAACAATACGGCTACCACTTTGTTGCACCAGGCTTACGCCATATTAATGCACAATTCCCCAATTTACATGACAAAGCTCTAACCCCCAGCCTGCACTTTTTAGTAGGTGTACTCAATGGGGTGTTGGGAGATTATTTACTCGAGCAGCAAAATCCGCTCGCGTTGCCTATGGTGCTATACGATCACTATGGTGCAGTTCAACAAGGCGATTTGTCTGGGCGTATTGTGATTTTTGCGCATGGTTTGTGTCGTAACCATTTAGATTGGACATCACATCAAATGGGTGGTTTTGGTGAAAAACTACTGGCGCAACGTGATCACAACACCATGCTGTATCTGAACTACAATACAGGACGCAGAATTTCAGCCAATGGGCGTAGTCTCGCCAATACACTGGAAGACTTAATTCAGCGTCATCCTCAAATTACCAGTATTGATTTAATTGGCCACAGCATGGGCGGCTTGGTGTCACGCAGTGCGCTGTTTTACGGCAAACAAAATATGCATGGCTGGATTCATTTGGTGGAAAATCTGGTATGTCTAGGTTCACCGCACCACGGGGCAGTACTGGAGCGTTTTGGGTTCCATTTGCAAGATAAATTAGGCCGCTTCCCGATTGTGAAAATTGTCGGGCATTTGGTCAATATCCGCAGTAACGGTATTTTAGATTTGCGGCATGGCAGTGTGCGTGATGATGACTGGGAACATAATCAGGCACGGATTGGACAGGTCGATGACAATCGTAAACCTGCGCCCTTACCGACCCATATCAACACCTACTTTGTTGCAGGCAGTATTGAGCGTGAGAAAAAACAAAAGCTGAACCGCAAAGTGATTGGCGATTATCTGGTTAGCGTGAAAAGTGCTTTGGGCGAACATCCCAACCCACGTTTTGAATTGAAATTGCCCGAATCACATAAAGCGGTGTTTTATGGTTTAAACCATTTTCAGTTGCCTTATCACCCAAGTGTGGCCGAGCAATTGGTGAAGTGGTTTTATCCACCACAAGAAGATGTACCTGAACAGCAAATCCATGAATTTATTGGTGATTGGTCAAGTTTAGAAGGCATTGCCCTGACTTAAAATTTAAGACTCACCAACTAAAAATATAAAAAAAGCGCCATCTCAGTTTTGTAGATGGCGCTTTTTTAAATCCAATACCAGATAGACTGAACTTATTTTTTCTTGATTTTGCCAAATGAAGCAGGCTCAACAAAAGGATAGTTACGCAGTAATTGCCATAAACTGACCAAGGCCAACACACTAAAAAACAGCAATGACCATACTGGTAAAGACTGCCCCAAGAACGTCCAATCAATTACCGCACATTCGCCTGAACCCGACAGCACTTGCTGCAACACAGACTTCATTGGCAAAGCCTCAACCAAGTAATCCAGTCCCGGACCACAGCTTGGAACTTGATCGGGTGGCAGGTTTTGCAACCATACATGCCGTGCTGCCACACCCACTGACCATAAAATGCCAATACTGCCCAACAAGGCATATATGCGTTTGACCACATTGGAGCGTGGGTTATGCACAAAGGCAATCAGTGACATTACGCCCAAGGCGATTAAACCGACACGCTGAAACACACACAATGGACACGGTGCCAAACCTTGCACATGCTCCAAATACAATGCAAATGCCATCCCCACGACACTGGCTAAAAATAAAAAACCACTTAGCAGACGATAACTAATTTGCATGCTCGAGCCTCGGAATGATTAGCGATATTTTGCTAAATAGTCTGTAAAACTCAGACTATGTTCTTGTTCAAGTTGTTGTTGTTGCTGAATTGATTGTAGCGCAGCAGCATCAAAATAAGCCTGTGTTTCTGGGCTAAGTTGATGCTGCTCATATACATGCGCATGTTGCTGTGCCATATAACTGCCAAAGCCCCACGTTCCGCCATGACGAATAGTATCTGTAATCATATGCGCAGACAGCGTTTCATCCACCTCATGTAAACGCACCATCATGTGTGTTAAGGCATTCGAGTACAATTGGGTGTCATAACTTTGGTCAAGTAAAGCAGCCAAAGGTTGCATGGCGGTGACATAGTGCTGCCCCCACGCTTCAATTGGAGTTTTGACTTCGCCTTCCTGAATTTGTGCATTTGGCGCACGACCACGATTGACCACTTCGGCCTGATTTTGCTCAATAATCGTTTGTTCTGCATCAAACAAGGCTGGGCTGTCGCTCAGTAAACAATACAGCGCCAAGACTTCCAAAAAGCCTGCCGTATGTTCATCAATCCCGATTGGGCTGTATGGGTTAACATCTACCGCACGTAGTTCCACATAACCAATACCACGATTCGCCAAGGCTTGTGATGGTGTTTCACCATCCTGCGGCACTTGTTTTGGACGTACCAAACTGTAGTACTCATTTTCAATTTGCAGGACATGGTCATTAATTTGAATCGCTTCACCCGTTTCATCATCCAAACCTAAACGGCTAAATGGTAAATACGGCGTTTTCACGGCCTTTTGCAGACCATCCAAATAACCCGTTAAGTCGTTGTAATGGATACCGAGTTTTTTCTGTGCCGAGTTTTGATAACCAAAATTACCCATACGCAATGCGGTGGCATACGGCAAATACAACGTACCTCGTAACAACGGCAACAAATGGTGTTCACGCCCTGTCATAAAACACTGACATACCGATGGACTCGCACCGAGCAGGAACATCACCAAAGGCGTTAAACGAATAAAATTACGAATTAAACCCAAATAACGATGGCTGCGATAATCCTGCAAACTGAGCGCTTTTAGCTGATCATCGGTTTCGTGTTGTTGAAGGGCTGCAAATAAATGCTCAGGGAAGGATAAATTATAATGCACCCCTGAAATGGTCTGCATACGGCGGCCATAGCGCACACCCAAACCACGGCGATACAGGGTTTTAAAACGCCCAATATTGGAGCTGCCATATTGCGCCAGTGGAATGCCTTCATCGGTTTCATCAAGCATACACGGCATAGACAGTGGCCAAAGCTTTTCGCCCTCACCCAAGTGCTGATGCACCACACTGTGAATATCACGCAAATACGCCAAAGCCTGCGGAATACTGTTTTGCGGTGGAGTAATAAACTCCATCAACGCTTCAGAATAATCTGTTGTAATGTGTGGATGTGTCAGTGCCGAACCCAAAGCTTGAGGATGTGCTTGCTGCGACAAAAAGCCGTCACTTTGCATACGCAGACTTTCGCGTTCAATCCCGCGCAACATCCCTTGAAGCAGCGCAGCGTCTACCCAGTTCGGTAAAACATCTTGCGCATTTGGTTCGGGTTGACTCATTACACTCTCGCTTAATCCAATACACTACGAATACGACATAAACCACAAGCTGATTTTGGGTCGGTTGCAATTTTCTTAATCATGGGCATGATCTAAGATAAAACCATAACCTTTCAAGTATAACTTGATTTGGCAGCAGTACATGCGCTTGGGCTGTTTTTTCTAACAAAATGATGATTTTGGGGCAGGCTGACATTTTATATAGTGGTCAACGTCAATAAATTTTAATTTGGCAATTTTTTATCACAAAGTTGCACTATAAGACACGTTAAATTTGTGATTTTATAATCAAATGAGCAGAGGTAAATAATAAAGCGTATGAATTATCAAGATTTTTTAGATTTTTGGTTTTCTCCAGCTGCAGAAGCAAATTGGTTTGTGAAAACTGCAGAATTCGACGCCTTACTTGCAGAAAAATTTGCAGAAGTGCATCGCCAAGCTGCGCAGGGAGAATTATGGACATGGCGTGGAACACCCGCAGGGCGTTTGGCTGAAATTATTATTTTAGATCAACTATCACGTAATTTATATCGTAATGACCCACGTGCCTTCGCTCAAGATGGTATGGCCTTGGTCTTGGCGCAGGAAATGATTCATTTAAAACTGGATCAGGACTTAAAGCCAATTGAGCGCCGCTTTTTATATATGCCATTTATGCACAGCGAATCGAAACGCATTCACGAAGTGGCCTTAGGGCTTTTTGAAAGTTTGGATGACCCCACTGTTTTGGGCTATGAACTTAAACACAAAGTGATTATTGACCGTTTTGGACATTATCCGCACCGAAATCAGGTGTTAGGACGTCCATCTAGCGCAGAAGAGCTTGAGTTTTTAACCCAACCCAATAGTAGTTTTTAATTGACTCGGTTGTGATAACGGGTTGAATTGCGCAGGAGAGCTTTCTTATGAAATATTCCCTACTCGGTCTTGCCCTTGCAGGCAGTTTGCTATTTACAGGTTGTGCCACTACACCCTCAAAACCCTTAAGTTTTGAGCAATTAGGACGCTACAGCGCAACACCACTCAATGCACAGACCTATCGAATTAGTTTTCTGGCGGGTCACAACATGAGTTTTGGTACAGCCGAAGAAATCACTTTGGTTAAAGCGGCGCAAACCACACTACAACACGGTTTCCGTTTCTTTAAAGTTTTAGATGACCCAAGTAACCGCAGCCAAAAACCGCCTAGACAAGCGGTGGTCTACCCTGCACCGAGTTATTATCCATACAATTATTCACCGTATGGCTATTATCACCGCCGTGCACCGTTCTGGCCTGACCCGTTTTATGACATGCCACAGGTGGTCAATTTAGATCCAATGCAGGTGTCTTACACCATTCAGTGTTTTAAAGATCAGAAATCTGCCCCTGAAGATGCCTTTGATGCCACATTGATTTTACAGTCTTTAGGCGCTAAATATGGGTTAAGTCCAACAGGACAACCGCTGATTGTGCCTGCTGCCCCTGCGACACAGTAAGGCAGTAATTTGCATCAAGCATTGTTATTTGGTCACTCTCGCTTTAGAAGGATGTGTGCATGAATCCAGCACCTGCCAATAGCCCAACTCAGCACTCGGCAAACGTATCTCCAAGTTTGCAGCGCAGTAAACGCTTTGCCACCATTGCCTTGGTGATTGCGGTACTGACTTGGCTGGCATTAATGCTGACCGCAAAATTACTGCCTGAATATACCTGGTTGATTCATATTCTGATGCTATCTGCCGAGGCAGGTGTGGTGGGTGGTCTGGCAGACTGGTATGCAATTACTGTGCTGTTTCGCAATCCTTTTGGCAAAATGCCAATTCCCAAGTTTTTACGTGATCACACCGAAATTATTCCGCGCAACAAAGACCGTATTGCCGAGTCGATGGGACGTTTTGTACAGGAAAACTTTTTGTCGCCACAAGTGGTAGAAAAAAGCCTGCACAGTACAGATTTATCTTTAGCCGTGGGTAAATGGTTAGCCAATCCACAAAATAATACGCAAGTCACGCAAGTCATTCAGCAAACTGTACCGAAAATTTTTGAGTTCGTGGGACAAGAGCAAATTGGGCGCTTTATCCAAAGTAACAGTGTGCAATGGATTCGCAACACTCAGGTAAACCATTTGGCCAGTGAAATGCTGCGTGCCGTTTTAGAAAATGATTTCCACCAAGATGTGCTGCAACGTGGTTTAGACCTAGCTCATGACTGGATGCTAAGACATCCTGAAAAAAGCCGTGAATTAACCCGTCAGTTGTTTAAAGAATTGGGCGTCTGGAAACTGGCTAAAGGTGCTAGCTGGATTGGCATTGATGTACAGCAACGCACCATAGATTCCTTGTTGCAACGAGTCGAATCTATGCTGGCAGACCCAGATCATCCTTGGCGCCAAAAGATTGAAGATGCTGGACAACAGCTGATGCTGCAACTGGCAGACAACAACAGCAGTGCGAGCCTGCGTCTGAATAACACTAAAAACACCCTGTTAGACAGCCCACCGGTCTTGAACTTTATTAGTGGTGCAGTGGTGATTCTCTGCAATGCGATTAAGGAAGATTTGCAAAAGCCTGACTCGGGGATTGCCCAAAACCTGCGTGTCGCAATTCAGCAAGTTGGTGAAAATATCATTGCCAACACGGCTGTGCGTCAGTTACTAAATGAAAAAATGGGCGCTATTGCGGTCAACTTGTCAGATCAATACAGCGAAAAAGTGATTCGTTTTATTAGTGAGCGTATTCATGAATGGGACTCACGCGAAATGATTGGCAAAATTGAAAACGAAGTCGGTGGCGATTTACACATGATTCGGGTCAATGGTGTCGTCGTCGGTGCATTTATTGGTTTGGGTCTAGGGATTATTCGGGCGTTGGTCGAGTTGATTTGAGATTGATTTTGTATTAAACCCCAATACTTTAGTTTAGATAAATCATCTAATTGATGAATTAATGACGGGTAAAAATTTATCATTTTTCAGTTGTAAATTTAGGCAAAATTTATTATTTTAAAAGCAAGGTCGCCTACCGTACTTACGCATGAGTAAAAAAGGGATTTAAACTATAAATTTATAGTTATCAAATTATGTCTGAAATTTAATTTTCTTAAGTATCAACTCGTTTGGTTCTTAGCATTTAAACATGCGTTGCTAAAAGTCTTATGACACCAAAAATTCTTTGAATAAGAGTTTAGAGTTGAAGGTAAAGAAAATTATGTCTATTCAAGAATTCGCTTTTCAATTGTCCAAAAAAGTTCAAGAACAATATTCTGTTAAGCTTGCCCGTTCACATATTTATGAATTAATTGCGTTATACCAAGGCTATAAAACTTATAGTGCCTTTGTAGCTCAAAATCTTTTAATTCTAGCTGAATATGATAATTCTGAAGAATATTATCAGCATGAATTAATTGGAGCTTTAACTTTAGAAATATTACACAATCCCCCCGAAACAGATTATTCAAATTATGACGAAGATGAACTGCACTGGGATGATTACGAAGGTCGTTCATTACTCAAGCATCTTACAACAATTATCATAAAACTTAAGAATCTGTTAAAAGTTGATATTTCAGAACAACTTTATTTTTCAATTTCTAAAACTATCTATCGAGAACTTTTATGGCTAAATTTAGAAGCCATCAACTTTAGATGTTTAAGAGAAGAGCTAAGCTATATCGATTTTGAAAATGGGCCAGTAATTGATCTGGAATTTGAAGATGAATATTTTGATTTTTCAAAAATAGCAGAACATTTTGAAAAAATACTTTCTTATGCAAAAGAACGAAACAATGCAGATGTCTATGCTTTAATCGGGGCTTATTACCGATATTTAGCTAATCAGATTGCGCCTTTTGGTCGCTCTGGCTCAAATTTTGGAAGCCAATGGGACAATAATAAACAAAAATATATCCTTTCTGACGAAACTAAGAAAAATAAAGCTCAGTATGAAGAATATATAAAACAAGCTGAATATTTTGAATCTTATATTCAAAACTCACCACTAAATCTCAATGAAATTAATTGGGATGCAGATACAGAAACAGTCTATAAACAAGTCCTATACTTGTGTAATCGTGGTGACGTTGATGCGATTGAATATTTTCTTTATAACAAAATATTCAAAACTGATGAAGAAGCATGGCTATACATCTATATAGCACAACTTTATGACGTAGATTTTACTCAAGATGATTTCAGAGCTTACAATGCCTACACTGGAGAAGACTATGATGATTATGGGCCTATGGCAATTTCAGGTCGTGAAGCAATTCAGTATGCTATAAATTTGCCTGAGCTAAATAAGGAAAAAGATGATTTAGCTCGAAAGTTTGCCCAAGAGTTATTTGAAGAAATTTAATTTAGTATCTCCATTTACAATATCTAAAAATGGGAGTTATTGTGCTCCCATTTTAGTATTTGAGGGATTATATCTCTCGATATTTAACAAAGTTATCTACCACTCGTAAAACTAAAAAACCAACCCTATCCCCATTTGCATTCAACCCTGAAAACGCTACGATGTAAAGCAAACTGCTGCCACCATCAGAACCTCTCTATGCTCAATATTCACGCAAAACTCCCTGCTCAAGGCCTCAGTATTTTTAGCCGTATGTCGGCTTTAGCTCAACAACTCAATGCCTTAAATTTATCGCAGGGTTTTCCAGATTTTCCTGCACCTGCAGCACTACTAGACGCATTAAGCCACGCCACACATGCAGGTTTCAATCAATATCCTTCAGGTGATGGCTACTTACCACTGCGTGAACAACTGGCGCAGCAGTTTTTGCAGCGCGATCAATTACAGCTTGACCCTGTCAGTGAAATTACCATCACCCCAGGGGCAACCCTTGCCATTTTTAGCATTATGCAAACCGTGCTGCAAGCAGGCGATGAAGTCATTATTTTTGACCCGAGTTATGACAGCTATGCCCCATGTGCAAAGCTGCTGGGTGCAAAAGCTGTGCACATTCCATTGCAAGCTCCGCATTTTCAGGTGGACTGGAATAGGGTTAAAGATGCGATTCATGCCAAAACCCGCATGATCATTATCAACACACCGCACAACCCCACAGGCACGGTATGGTCAGAACAAGAGTGGCAACAGTTAATTCACCTGATTCAGGCACATAACATTGTGGTACTGTCCGATGAAGTCTATGAACATTTGGTCTTTGATGATCAGCAACACCGTTCTGCACTGTCTTTTCCTGAACTCAGAGAACGTAGTTTCGTCGTCGGTTCTTTTGGTAAAACCTTTCATGTCACAGGTTGGAAAACAGGCTACTGTGCAGCCGCACCTGCTTTAATGCAACTCTTCCGCCAAGCCTATCAGTTTGTGAATTTCTGTGGGGTGACGCCTGTGCAAGTGGCACTGGCCAACTATATGCAGCAGCATCCTGAACATATTGCAGAGCTGGCAGGCTTTTATCAGGCCAAACGTGATTTATTTAATCATGGTATTGCCCAGTCACGTTTTCAGTTGAGTCCTGCACAGGGCACGTATTTTCAAAATTTGGATTACAGCAATATCCGTCCTGATTTAAATGCCGTAGACATGTGCCATTTCCTTGCCGAGCAACATGGCATTGTCGGTATTCCTGTGTCTGCGTTTTATCAAAGCCCGCCTGATGACTTACGTTTAATTCGTTTCTGCTTTGCCAAAAAAACCGAGACGCTGTTACGTGCAGCGGAAATTTTATCGGCAGTTTAAGTCAGGAATTGCATCGCTGAGTTACTGAAAAGCTAAGGCTTTTTAGGGGCGAATCATGCTAGGGTGAATAAAACAACCGCAGTTCAAACGCAGGATTTGGCATGGCAAGACCTCAGGCATTGGTCGATCACCCTCAGCTTTGGAAAACCTTTTTGGTGTTTCTATTGCCGTTGATTGCCACCAATATTTTGCAAAATCTCTCAGGCACCATTAATACTGTGTTTGTGGGACAAATGCTCGGGGTCGATGCGATTGCTGCAGTGTCGGTATTTTTCCCGATTATTTTTTGCCTGATGGCCTTTGTGATTGGACTCTCGGCAGGGTCTACCGTATTGGTCGGACAAGCATGGGGCGCACAAAATGTTGAAAAAGTACGCTGTATTGTGGGTTCGACCTTATTTATGACCCTAATTGGGGGCAGTGTCATTGCCTGCTTGGGCGTAATTTTTGCCAAGCAAATTCTACTATTACTTGGCACTGACCCGAAAGTGATGCATCTTTCAGTACCTTATGTGCAATGGATGCTGGCAGGCAGTCCGCTGCTATTTGTTTATATTATCTATACCTCTATTTTACGTGGTGTGGGCGACAGTCTAACGCCATTGATTGCATTGAGTTTGACCAGTCTCATGGGCGTCGTGATTACACCTGTACTGATTGCAGGCTATTTTGGCTTTCCACGTTTGGGCATTATTGCACCGGCCATTGCCACCATTTTAGGTTATCTGGCTGTTTTAATTTTCTTGGTGATTTATTTAAATAAAAAAGATCATCCACTCAAACTAGATTGGCACTTGTTTCGCCAAATTCGGCATCAACCCCATTTAAGCAAAGTCATTTTACGCTTAGGCATTCCGACAGGCTTACAAATGGTCACCACGTCTATGGCAGGTTTGGTGATTGTGGGGTTGGTTAATCGGCATGGCGCAGAAGCCACAGCAGCCTATGGTGCGGTCAATCAGGTGTTGAATTACATTCAGTTCCCTGCACTGTCTATTGCCATTGCCGCTTCTATTTTTGCTGCACAAGCGATTGGTGCAGGTAAAGCCGAACTACTGGCCAAAGTGACCCGCACCGCCTTAGGAATGAATCTGGTGATTACCGGTATTTTAGTCAGTTTAGGCTATTTGTTTTCTAAATATCTGATGGCGCTGTTTATTACCGACCCTGCGGTGGTGGTGCTAGGTCAACAACTGTTATTTATTGTGTTGTGGGCCATTGTATTCTTTGGTGCCAGTGCAATTTTTGCCTCAATTATGCGTGCCAGTGGCACAGTCACTGTACCCATGATCATCAATATTTTAGCCATTGTGCTGATTGAAGTGCCATGTGCCTATTTGTTTAGTCAACGCTGGGGCTTGGAAGGTATTTGGTATGCCTATGCCTTGGCATTTGTGAGCCTGTGCATCGGTCAAGGCGCGTATTATCAATTCGTCTGGAAGAAAAAGACCATCCAGGTTTTAGTCTAAATGGTCTTGTTTAGTCTAGATTAGATTAACTACGTTTTTTACCCAGCTTGGTTGCCCATGCTGTGACTTTTTGATAACCCGTTGGAACAATACGCTGAATCAAGTCTAAGCTTTTCGCATCATTACCAATCAATAAACGGCGTTTATCTTTTTGTACCGCTTCTAAAATTTGACGTGCTGCTTCTTCAGGTGGACAACGCAATAATTTATTAAATGCACGTGCCGATTTTTCAGGATTCATACCCAACGTGCGCATGCTGTCATTCATTTTTGCGTTATTGGCAATATTGGTACGAATCCCACCTGGATGTACACTCAATGCACTCACACCGCAGTTTTCCAAGTCCAATTCCTGACGCAAAGACTCTGTAAAACCACGCACCGCAAATTTGGTTGCGTTATAGGCCGACTGAGTCGGTTGTGCGGTTAAACCAAACAAACTTGAAATATTAATAATATGGCCATCGCCCGTTTGTTTAATTAAAGGCAAAAACTCTTTGGTGCCATACACCACGCCCCAAAAGTTAATGCCAACAATCCACTCCAGTTCTTCGTAAGTTGCGCCCTCTACAGTAGAACCCAAAGCCACGCCTGCATTATTAAAAATCATATTCACCGAGCCGTGATCTTGTACAGTTTCTGCCGCCCAAGCACGCATTTGCTCCAGCTGAGACACATCTACCTTTTTAATGGTCACACGCACATTGCTGTTTTTTAACAAGTCTACCGTTTGGGCCAAACCTTGTTCATTCACATCACTAAGCGATAAATGACAGCCTTGCTGTGCCAAAAGCACTGCCAGTTGCTGTCCAATCCCCGAGCCTGCACCTGTAATTGCGGCAACTTTATTTTTAAAATTTTTCATGTGGTTTCCTTGAGTGTGTTGCCTGCACAGTTCAGACCTGCTTGTTTTTCTGTAGGGCTGTGCAGTTATATCGCTTTCAATATAATTTTGACAATAACTATTGTCAATATAAGTCAAAACGAATATCGCAAACAAATATGAAAACATAGGTTTAACAGATAATTATTGCTAATATAAAACCCATTAACGAATTTATTTGGCTCAGGTGAAGATGACAGAACAACTGCCCATCCACGCAGACACACAACAACAGCCCCAAAAACAACAAAAAGAACGTCAGTTTAAAGGTCTGTCTTTAACTGAACGCAAACAGGCACGTCGGGAAAAACTGATTGAAGCGGGTATTCAGGCCTATGGTACGCATGGTTTTTTTGCCGTGACTGTCAAAGATATTTGTACCGAAGCCAAACTGACCGAGCGTTACTTTTACGAATCCTTTAAAAAAAGCGAAGAACTATTTCAGACTATTTTTTTAAAACTGATTGATGAATTGCAGCAAAATGTCATGCAAGCCATTATGCAGGCATCCACCGACCCGAAAAAAATGATTGATGCAGGCCTGACCGCCTTGCTGACCACCCTAAAAAACAACCCACAAATGGCACGTATTATTTATATAGATGCCATGTTGGTACAGGAACTGCATAATCAGGCCACTATTCACGAAACCATGTCACGTTTTGACCGTATGATTCAGGCCTTTGTGATGTTGATGATGCCGCATTTAGACCGCCCTAACCGTGAAATTTCCTTGGTTGCCACAGGCTTAAATGGCTATGTCACCCAAATTGCGATTCGCTGGGTCATGAGTGATTTTAAACAATCGATGGAAGATGTTTTGTCGTCTTGCCGCATTGTATTTTTATCACTGCTTCAAACCTTTTCAGACAAAGAGCAAGTGCTTGATAAAGATTCCAGCAATCTGTCATAAAACTGAAAAATATTCATAATATTTTTTAATTTCATTATTTTACTTTGACTGAATATCTGCAGATATTTCATCAAATCGACACTAGTTTGTCACAAATTATTGCAAAAATAGCCTGTTTACCCCTTTCTGCAATGATACTGTCATAATTAATCTTTGTAATAAGCCTGTCATAAATAAAACGGTCCACCGTTAACATCTATAGGATATTGCGTTGTGAAAGATGACTACATTTTAATCGTCGATGACGAACTCCCAATTCGGGAAATGATCCATACCTCTTTAGATATGGCAGGCTTTCAGTGCTTACAGGCAGAAGATGCAAAACAAGCGCATCAAATGATTGTCGATCAACGTCCAGCGCTTATCTTGCTTGATTGGATGATGCCAGGCGGTGTCAGCGGTGTAGACTTGTGCCGTCGCCTAAAACGTGACGATAACCTTGCAGAAATTCCAGTGATTATGCTGACTGCACGTGGCGAAGAAGACCACAAGGTTCAAGGGCTAGATGCAGGCGCAGATGACTACATGACCAAGCCTTTCTCGACCCGTGAACTGGTGTCGCGTATTAAAGCGGTATTACGTCGTGCCAATGCCCTAAGCGGTGAAAAAACCATTGATGCCAACGGTTTAATTCTAGACCCAGTTAGCCAGCGGGTGAGTTTTGGTGACAATATTTTAGAAATGGGGCCAACTGAATATCGCTTACTTGCGTTCTTTATGACCCATCCTGAACGTGCCTATACCCGTGCACAATTGCTTGACCAAGTCTGGGGCGGCAATGTATATATTGAAGACCGAACTATTGATGTGCATATTCGTCGTTTACGTAAAGTCTTGGAACCGTATGGTGTAGACCGTTTTGTGCAAACGGTACGTGGTACAGGTTATCGCTTCTCGACGCGTGCGGATGTTGCTTTAGGCTAAAATTATTTTATGTACGAACCTTACCCAGTCCCTGAACTCGCCCGTGACCTCAAACAAGTTCGTTACAGCAGTTTATGGACTTTTGCCAAACAAGACTTTCGTTTACTGGCCTTTTTTCTCATTATTGCAAGTTTGATTGGATTTGGGATTGGGTATTTTTGGATTTGTATTAGCATCGCCTTTTTGCTGTTTTTTCTTCAGCAAATGCGCTCTTTATACTTAGTCAACGACTGGATTTCTAATCGTCCCTATGATGTGCCGCCCAATCTGCACGGCATTTGGGGGGCATTGTTATTCAATGTTTATCGCTCACAACGTCAGGAACGTATTGTTCAGGCCGAAATGGTCGGGCTGATTGACCGCGCACAGTCATCTCTAGTGGCATTAGATGAAGCTGTCATGCTGATTGATGAAAATCACCAAATTGAATGGTGGAACCCTGCCGCAGAAAAACTTTTAGGTATTCAGCCCTTAGACCGTGGACGCAATATTCTGACTATTTTGCGCCAACCGAATTTTATTGAATATTTTAACCATATTGACCAAGCACCCGATGGCTTAAAGATGAAATCGACCGTATGCGAAGGGCAATACGTACAGGTTAAAATGACCCAATTTGGTGGAGATAGCCGTTTGTTATTTGCCTACGACATGACCCGTATGCATAACCTTGAGCAAATGCGTAAAGACTTTGTCGATAACATTTCACACGAATTGCGCACCCCGCTGACCGTACTCAGTGGCTATATTGAAACCTTTACCGATCAAGAAGAGATTAACCCACGCTGGAAACGTGCTTTCGAGCAAATGCAGTCACAAACCCGCCGCATGAATGCGTTGGTGAATGACCTGCTTTTATTATCTCGCTTGGAAAATGAAAAAACCATCGCCAAAAATCAAATCATTGAAATGCCAAGTTTAATGAATCAATTATTTGATGATGCGCATGCCTATAATGTCGATTATGGTCATACCCTCAACTTAAATATTGACAGTCATTATGATTTAATCGGTTCAGATGTAGAACTGGCCAGTGCCTTTAGTAACCTGATTACTAATGCCATTAAATACACCCCGAAAGGCGGTACCGTTACCATTGGCTGGCATGATGATGGCAATCAAGGCTATTTTACTGTGGAAGATACAGGCATCGGGATTGATCCTAAACATTTACCACGTCTGACCGAGCGCTTTTACCGTGTAGACAGCGCACGCAGCCGACAAACTGGCGGCACAGGTTTAGGCTTAGCAATTGTGAAGCACGTTTTAATGCAGCACAACGCACACTTGGAAGTAGAATCTAAAGAAAATCAAGGCTCTACCTTTAAAGTCGTGTTCCCGAAAGAACGTTTATACCATGTGACTTAAGTTCAAGTTTAAAAATATCCTGCTCATTGAAATCAAAAAAACGCCAAATCAATTTGGCGTTTTTTATTTCTCAACCCATAAAATTATACTGCGGTAACGGTATGCCCCAAGGCTTTACCCATTTCCACCACCGAATTGGCTTGGAATTCAGCATCCCACTGCATTTTATTTTCTTCAAATAAAACAATTGCCGTTGAACCCAAATAAAAACGTCCCAATTCTGCACCCTTTTCAAGGAACAATTGGTGTTGATTCAGTTCTAAACGCCCCGATGGTTTCACCTTGCCTGTAGCTACGGTTTCAATACCCGCTACAATCATCGCACCCACCAAAACAACCGCCATACGACCCAGTTCGGTATCAAACAAACACACCATACGCTCATTGCGGGCAAATAAACCTGGAATATTTTCTGCTGTGGTTTGGTTCACCGAAAATAGCTCACCTGGCACATAAAGAGTTTCAGTCAGTGTGCCTGCAAACGGCATATGCACGCGGTGATAATCTCTCGGAGATAAATATACCGTGGCAAACTGACCATTTTTAAATGGTTCTGCCAGTTGCGGGTCGGCAATTAAATTTTCAACAGTAAATTGCTGGCCTTTGGCTTGAAAAATAGCGCCATCTTCAATTTTACCCAATTGCGAAATTGCACCATCTGCAGGCGATACAATGCTGCTCGGATTGCTGTCAATTTCACGTACGCCCTGCTTTAAAGAACGGGTGAAAAATTCATTAAAAGATTTATATTTCAAGGCATTGCTTTGCTCTGCCAATGACATATCAATGCCATACTGGGCTTTAAATGCCGTAATAACCGCATTTTTCAGTACAGGATGCTCGCTAGCTGCAAGTTTACCTACAACACGTGATAATTGATGTTGTGGCACAACGCGCTGTGCCTGAATGAAAATTTGTTTTTTTAAACGTGATGTGAGGCTCAAGACGGCAACTCTCCAGTAATAACAGGACTGTCAGGGCGGTTGCCCCATTCACTCCACGCACCATCGTAGGCCTGAATTTGCCAACCCAGTAATCTTCCTAAAATATAGGCCAGACCTGAACGGTGATGTGACTGACAATACACCACTACAGGTTCATTGAGATTGAATCCGAGTTGTTCCAGACGCTGTCGTGTGCGTTCTAAGGGGTGCAATTTTAAATGATTTTCACGATTAAGGGCAGTACTCCATTCAAAATGCAATGCCCCTGGTATGTGACCACCGCGTCGTGCAGCCAAACGCAGCCCTGTATATTCATCTACAGTACGGCAATCCCACAGTTGAACAGACTGGTTTTGGCACTTTTCTAATAGCTCATCATATTGAATACGATACTGATTTTGCGCTACAACAGGAGCAAGTGTACTGACAGGTTTCAGTGATTCAACTTCAGAAGTGGTCGGAAAACCTGCGGCCAACCAAGCATGAATACCGCCATTGAGCAAACTGGTATTTTCAAAGCCTAAACAGTGCAAGTTCCAGATCAAACGCCCAGCCCATGCACCGCCTTCATCATCATAAGCCACCACATGATGCTCAGGCGAGATATTCAAATACTGAATCAAATCCTGTAAGGCTTCAGGTTCTGGCAATAGACCCGAAGTATCTTCATCCTGACGTAACAGCATGCTCGGTTTGACCTGTAAGGCATGCGGCAGATGCAATTGCTCATACACCGAATTACGGCTTAAATCGACAATGCGTAATTTGTCATGTCCTAAAACGGGGACTAAATCTTCTGCTTCAATCAGCAGTCCAAAATCGAATGGTGAAGCGTTCATTTTTATGCTGTTCAGTCTGGTTGGCAATCCACTTTAACTTAGTATAGGTCATTTTTGGGCGCATACTGTTTTTTTCATAACTTTCTCAGAATTTTAACAATCACATGCTTTAATCTAGAAAAAAACCGAAGATTTTCTTCGGTCTTTTTTCAGTTTTTATAGGTTTGTTGGTCTTTAAACTGGTGCTTGAATATCAAAAACTTGACGCAAATATGCCAAGAAGGTGTCATTATCGGTCATGGTTTTACCAGGACTATCTGACAATTTCGCCACCGACTGACCATTACACTCGACTAGCTTCAACACAATATTCAGTGCCGTTTGCCCCATGTCATTGGTCAAATTGGTACCAATCCCAAAACTGACCTGAAAACGGTCTTTAAAGTACTGATGCAAGGCCCATGCTTTTTCAACATTCAATCCATCACTAAAGGTCAGCATTTTAGTTTTGCTGTCAATTTTCAGCTTTTTATAATGTGCATAGGCTTTATCGCCCCACGCATACGGGTCGCCACTGTCATGTCGCAAACCATCAAATAACTTGGCAAAATATAGGTCAAAATCACGCAGGAAAGCATCCATTCCCACAACATCGGTCAGGGCAATACCTAAATCACCCCGATATTCCTGCACCCAAGTTTCCAACGCAGCTTTTTGGAAATCGCGCAGACGCACATCCAATGCCTGAAAAGCCTGTAAAAATTCATGTGCCATGGTACCAATAGGCGTAATACCTAATTCTTTGGCTAACAGAACATTACTGGTGCCACGGAATACATCGGGTACAGCTTGATGAAAAGCTGCTACCACATGCTTTTGCCAAGCAAAGCTATAACGACGACGCGTACCAAAATCTGACACTAAAAATGGCGGGTCTTCAGGTTGTTGCTGCTGTTGATAGTCCTGAATCAGGGCAATTTTTTGCTGTAAACGTCGCTCGCCTTCTGCCCAGACCTCATCTGTGCGAATTCGCTGGAAATACAGTTCATTCACAATGGCCAGCACAAAAATTTCAAACATCATGGCTTGTACCATTGGGCCTTCCACCCGAATGTCCAAGCGGCCCTGTGCATCAATACTAGCCTGAATAAAACGGCGTTTGAGCTGGAACAGTTCTAAATAATCGACAAAATCACTTTTAATAAAGCGTAAATTGCGCAAATACTGCAATTCATCTTCTTTAAATTTCAGCTGACACAAGTGATCTAGCTGTTCATTTAGTTCATCTAAAATATCGGTCAGTGGATAGGCAGTATCTTCAAGATTACGGCAGCGAAACTGATAAACACTGTGCGTTTGCGGAAACTTATGCAGTACCACCTGTAACATGGTGAATTTATACAAATCTGTATCAAGCAAAGATTGAATAATTGGGGTCATAGTGCTCATCATTTCGCGATCCTTCTTGCATTAAAGCATAATTTTTTCAGCAAAAAAGGGCTTTTATCGACAATCTTGTTACAACTTTGCTGCACCGTACGGCTCCATTCCTGTTTCATTTTCGGTGGGTTTATCGCTTAGTTACTTGGAGTAAGCTGATCTTTAATCACGCCAGCGGGCATGAATTTGTTAGAATCTCGCCATCTCTTCACTTAGATTAATACTGAGTATGCGTGCATTATTACAACGGGTTCTTGAAGCTAAAGTCGTGGTCGATGGCAAAATCACTGGCGAGATTCAACAGGGTATTTTGGTGTTCTTAGGTTTAGGCAAAGACGATAATTTTGAAAAAGGCAAAAAGCTGATTGATAAAATTCTGAAATATCGTTTTTTTGATGATGAACAAGGCAAAATGGGCTGGAATGTCAGTCAGGCCAATGGCGGTGTGTTATTGGTTTCACAATTTACCCTCATGGCACAGACCCAAAAAGGTTTACGTCCTGATTTTGGCCCTGCTATGCCCCCACAAGCCGCTCAAGAGCTCTACGAACAATTGGTGGACTATGCCAAAAGCCAGTTTGATCAAGTAGAAACGGGTATTTTTGCTGCCGATATGAAAGTACATCTGGTAAATGATGGGCCAGTGACTTTCTGTTTAGAAGTAGAATAAAGTGCATTAAAAAACCTCTGTCAAAACTGATCAGAGGTTTTTTCACATCATGGCAACTTATTTGCCTGTTTTTTGTTTAATAAACTGACGTGCTAATTTAATTTTTTCTTTTACAGGTTTTGGCAATTTAGGCGGAATTAATTTCGCTGCTTGGTTAAACCAGACCAACAAGCCAAAATCACCTTCCATTTTAATGCTGCCATTTTGCATACCAGTCATAAACGCAGTTGGGTCACCTTTCATCAAGGTTTTTACCCCTTGCTCGCTGTCTGCAAACTGCAACACAAAATCCGCTTTTTCTGCATCGCCAGCAACCGTATCAATATGACCATTGTTGACAATAATTTGACGCGCCATGCCCAAATCTGTACCAATTTGAATACGGAACTGACGCTCATGCACCAACTCAATAAATTTTGGACTGGTACGTGCCAGCTGTTTCATGCGTAATGCCAAACCTGCCACTAAAAGGTCAAGTGGATCGGTACTGACATCAACTAAAGGAAGTTTGACCACAGGAATTGCAGAAAGTTTCATGACTGTGAAGCCTATTGTAATTGTTGGAGAGTTGATCGCATCATCCTATCACAACTCCTGCTTTTTACCGCAAGGCTTTGTATAACAATCTTAAGCTGGATGTTAAACTTTTGTCGCACACTTTATGGGTGAGTTAGCCGTGTTTATAAACTAAAAAAGATGCAAACCTGTTGCATCTTTTTTAAATCAAGGATCTATTTTAATTAACGGCTTGAGCATTGCTGCTGATCATCTTCATACACTGGGGTATGTTCAATATAGCGGCGTTTTGCCAAAGCACGTTCTGCGCGTCGATCTTCTCGTAATAATAATAAAGTTACCAATGCCATCGCCAAGCAAATTGCAGACAGATAACTATAGGTAATTGGCAGCTCAAACACACGTTGTACACTGTAGCGTACCACTTCTAACAAGCCCCAAAAAACCATACCTGCCAACATAAAGTTTAACCAGCGACGATAAGGCGAAAAGAAAACAGCAATCAACGCAGCTGCGACTAGGCTTAAGCCAACAATGGTCGCTAAATTCGCTGTTACCATAAAAACCTCCGTCTAAAGATGCAGCCTCATTTTTTAAATTGGTCTGCGACTTCAAATACCGTTTAAATAAATAATGGATGTCGATTTAAATTCTATGCATGCATTATGCTGCGTTTTTTCGATAAAAAAAGACTTGTATTTTCATAAAGCGACACACCTTGTCGCAATATTATATTGTCATTACATTTTTTTAATTTGGTAGTTTTCGGGAAGTGAAGCAGGCTCTTTATTCGCGTGTCATTACAAAAAAACACCTTATATTTTTGCCCTAAAAAAATTTTTTTTGATTCGATCTTGTTGTTGTTTTTATCGGCAGTTTTTCCTTACCGTTTATCGTTATCTGCTGATTATACAAACAAAAAACGCAGCATGACTGCCGCGTTTTTTTCATTGATTTGTCATATTAGGCGCGGTTCAAATCTTTGTCATGCACACCCAATAAGTACAGCACACCATCTAATCCAACACTAGAAATGGCTTGATTGGCATTCTGACGCACCAAAGGTTTAGCACGGAATGCTACACCTAAACCTGCAATGGAAAGCATTGGCAAGTCGTTGGCACCATCCCCCACAGCAATGGCTTGCTCTAAAGAAATACCCATTTTTTCTGCCAGTTCACGCAGTAATAATGCCTTACGTGCCCCATCGACAATATGGCCTTTAACCTCACCCGTTACCACGCCATTTTCCACATCTAAAATGTTGGCATGTACTTCATCAATCCCTAGTTTTTCCTGTAGGTATTCTGCAAAATACTGGAAACCACCCGACAAAATTGCAGTGCGATAACCCAAGGATTTCAGCGTTGAAATTAAACGCTCGGCACCTTCAGTGACTGTAAGTCGCTCTGCAATTTTAGGTAACACTGCAGCATCTAAGCCTTTCAGCAATGCCACACGGGCACGGAAACTTTGCTGAAAATCCAATTCACCCTGCATGGCACGTTCGGTAATTTCAGCTACCTGATCGCCTACACCTGCTTCAATAGCCAACTCATCAATCACTTCCTGCTCAATCAGAGTCGAGTCCATATCAAAACAAACCAAACGGCGGTTACGGCGGTAGGCATTGTCTTCTTGAACGGCAACATCCACACTCAGTTCATTCGACAAGCTTAAACACGCGGCACGCATAGCCACAGCATCGAGCATTTGCCCACTTAAACCAAACTGCACACAGGCACGTTTAGGTTCATCTACAGATGCATTGAGCTGTGGACGACCCGACAAACGCGTCACTGTTTCAATATTAAAGCCCTGACTAGACACAATATGCGTGACAGCCTGCAAATGTGAGGCATTTAGCTCGGGTGCCAGTGCCGTTACGATATAACGGGTGCGGCCACCTTCGTTTACCCATTGCTCATATTCGGTTGCAGAGATTGGTTTAAAACGCACTGTTAAGCCAATATCATGTGCTAAAATCAGAATCTCCTTCATGGCTAAAGCAGTTGCAGTCTGGTCTTCTGATGCAACAACAATACCTAAAGTCAGTTGATTATGAATAACAGCTTGGCCAACATCTAAGATTTGTAAGGAATGAGCGGACAATACCTGCATTAATCGAGTAAACTGATTAGGTTGGTCAGGTCCTAAAAATGATATAAGAATGATTTCTCGCATGAATTGACTCGGGTCTGAGCTACAACTATTGTGAGAATCATAATCTAAATTGAATATAAATGCCTTGGAAGTTTTACCTTGAATGCGCCTAGACAAGGGCTATTTGCTAGCCTATTGATTGTAAGTTTTGCTTTTCACACCTTTTTATTGGTGCTTGCAACAACACACCAATTGAATGAAAACCGCGCCAATCAGGGGCAGTTAATGACCAGCCAACTGGTCACCGACAGCCTTTCTGAGCTGGAACCTGCCAATACGGTATCGCTGGCCTTGTTGGTGAATCGCTATGCCACCAATCCAAGCATTGCTTCTATTCGCATTTTAGATGCCCACAATCAGGTCTTGGCCACAGGTGGACAATCACGTACTCGTCAAGGCGAAGTTTTTGTACGTGATGCGCTGGTGAATGAAAAGAAAGTCGGCAGCATTGAAATTACGCTGATTCAACCGAGTATTGGTGAAATTTTACGAACACAGTGGCTAGCAACATTATTGTCTTTAATTATTCACAGTTTATTGTGGTTAGCATATCGAGCCATTGCCCGTCCAAGCCGTAGTGAATATCTGGCACGTATTAACAACGAGTCACGCTTAAAACATGAGTTGCAAGCTTTAACACAGGCACTGGAACAAGAAAAACACCAAACTGCCTTGGCATTGGCTCAAGCTCAGCAGCAGCCTAAACCAGTCTTGCCACCTAAAACCAATAAAGCCATTGAGCCTGCGCAACCCGAAAATAACATTGCACTCAATATTCAGTTTTATGATCCAAAACAGTTATTAGACACCGTCAATCAAACTGTTTCTGTACCATATTTTAGTCTGTGCCAAATTTTTCTAAATAAAAGCATTGAATTGTGCGTACAGCACTACAAACTAAACCGTTCAGATATTCAAACCGTGCAACCCTTCCATGAAGAAGGTGCAACCCTCAGTATTGCAGCCAATACGCCTAATGCTGTGCCATGTATGGCCATGATTGGCACCGTATTCCAATTGTTGTCAGAAGTACTCTATAAGCGCTACCGTGAAGAAAAACGCTTCGTGTTACAAACCCGTAGTGGTTTATCTACTTCGGTAGACGCCATGCAGCTGTCTGCTGCTCAAGCGGCAGAGCGATTGGTTAATCAACTGTCTGCCCGCGAAAATGCCGTGCACTTGCCCAATGAATTGTTAGACGAGTTATCTGCGCATTATGAGTTGGTAAGTATGCCAAATCCAACCAATGTATTGATGCGACACGCCTTTATGGTCAATGGCATGGACAGTGCTTCGGCTGAACTGGCACAAAGCCTTAGAACTGAAATTTTAAAAGGTAAATCTTCTAAAAGTGCTTAAATAATAAAAGTACGGTGAAGCTCACCAGAAAACAAAAACCTGAGTGGAAATATCACCACTCAGGTTTTTTATTTTGGGATACTTGCCTGTTTATAGATTCAGTTGCTTTTGTTCCACCAAATGCATTTGTGCACTATAAGCCGCTGATTGACCAACCTCTGCTTTGTTCCACTCACCATTGGCCTGAAGTTCCCAAGCATTTTGGTTGTCATGTAAATAACTCAGCAAGCCATCTTCTACAATGCGTTGTTTAATTTTCTCATCCAAAATTGGGAAGCAGGTTTCCACCCGTGAAAATAAATTGCGTCCCATCCAGTCGGCACTGGCACAGTACAATTTTTTCGCCCCGCCATGCTCAAAATAATAAACACGAGTATGTTCCAGAAAACGTCCCACAATCGAACGCACATGAATACGTTCCGACATGCCTTTGACTTGTGGAATCAAACAGCAAATTGAGCGAATAATTAAGTCAACCTGTACCCCTGCCTGCGAAGCACGGTATAAGGCCGTAATCAATTCAGGCTCTGTCAGTGCATTGACTTTAATCATAATTCGGGCAGCTTTGCCTGCTTGCGCAAAGGCAATTTCTTGCTCAATCAGTTTCAACAACTCACTATGCAAGGTAAATGGTGCGTGCAGCAAAGTTTTTAATTTTGCCGATCTGCCCATGCCTGTAAGTTCCTGAAACACACGATGCACATCTTCACAAATATCAGGATGTGTGGTCATTAAGCCATAGTCGGTGTACATGCGCGCATTGCCCGCATGATAGTTCCCCGTACCCAAATGCACATAGCGCACCAACTGGTCTTGCTCACGGCGCACAATCAAAATCATTTTGGCATGGGTTTTATAGCCCACAATACCATACACCACCACAGCACCCGCCTCTTGTAAGACGTTGGCCACCATAATGTTGGACTCTTCATCAAAACGTGCCCGCAGCTCAATCACTGCCGTAACTTCTTTACCATTACGTGCAGCTTCTGCAAGTACCTGTACAATTTCAGAGTCAGGGCCACTGCGGTACAAAGTTTGCTTAATTGCCAATACATTTGGGTCTTTCGCCGCTTCTTTAAGTAAATTAATCACAGGCTGAAAAGAGTCAAAAGGATGATGCAGCAACACATCCTGCTTTTTTAGAATTTCAAAAATTGGTTTTTGCTTCCGAAATACTTTGGGAATAACAGGCACAAAAGGTGGATACTTTAATTCAGGACGGTCAAAACTACTGGTCAGACGTGATAGATTGATTGGGCCACTAATCCGATAGAGTTGTTGTTCATCTAAATCAAATTCTGTTAGCAAGTAGTCAATAATGTCTTGCGGGCAGTCATCTTCAATTTCCAAACGCACTGCGCGACCAAAACGACGCGATGAAAGTTCATCTTTAAGGGCTACCGCCAAATCATCAACATCTTCTGCCAAAATCAGGTCTGCATTACGCGTCACCCGAAATGCATAGCAGCCTGTAGCCTTCATGCCTGGGAATAAATCATTGATATGCTGTTGGATAATAGCCGTCAAGAAAATGTGTTCTGTCGCACTGCCTGCAACTTCTTTAGGTAAGTTGATTAAACGAGGCAATGAACGTGGCGCAGGTACAATCGCCATTTCAATTTCTCGCCCAAAGGCATCCTTGCCCTGCAAACTAACAATAAAGTTCAGGCTTTTATTGACTAAACGTGGAAATGGATGCGAAGGGTCAAGGCTGATTGGCGTTAAAACAGGTTGTACCTGACGCGCAAAATAGTCGGCAATCCAAGCCTTATGTTTATCTAGAATGTCTTGAAACTGAATAAAATGAATCCCCAAGCTTTGTAACTGCGGCAAAATTGCAAAGTTTAAGGTGTCATATTGCTGTTTGACCGCCTGATGGACTTTATCTGACAGCTCTGCCAACACGTGTTCAGTTGGAATTGCATCTGGGGTACGGGTAATCGCATTCAAATCGAGCTGCTTCATTAGCCCAGCGACTCGAATTTCAAAAAACTCATCTAAATTACGTGAAAAAATAATTAAAAAGTTCAACCGTTCTAAAATAGGTAAATCAGGGTCTAATGCTTGCGCCAAGACCCGACGGTTAAACTCAATTAAGGAAAGTTCACGATTAAAATAAGTATCAGATGAATGCTGAAAGTGTTCCATATCTTCTCTATGCTGTTTTGGGACAGTCTGCTTATTTCGCCTCAGTGCAGGCATGGTAGGTAGAGATTATGACAATCATGTTACACCCACAACCAATTGCAGAACATTTCGTCAGTACAAGGTCAATCTAAGAAATTGATTTTGTTTGTTTTATCTTACATTCAATACATTTTTATAGCAAAACAGCACTTTTAGTGACTTCTTTTATCTTAGACCATGTATCTGACATTAATTTAAAATATCTGCACTTTGAATCCGCTGCACACCATGTGCCAGCATTTGTTGCCATGCCTGCTGCAAAGAACCATTTAGATCAATGGCTTTGGTGGCATCTTCAATCACATAAGTCTGAAAGTCTAACTGGCAAGCATCCATTGCCGTCCATGCCACACAAAAATCGGTGGCAATGCCCACAATATAAACCGTATCAATCCCACGTGCCTTTAAATACGCGGCTAATCCTGTTGTGGTTTTGCGGTCGGCTTCCATAAAGGCAGAATAACTGTCTATTTCAGGGTGGAAACCTTTGCGAATAATCAGTTGTGCTGTTGGTAAATCTAGGTCTGGGTGTAGTTCAGCATCGGACGTACCTTGCACACAATGCACAGGCCAAAGTACCTGCTCACCATAGCTGAGCTGAATCTGTTCATAAGCTTGCTTGCCCGCATGGTTTGCCGCAAAGGATACATGCGTTGCAGGATGCCAGTCTTGCGTAATCACAATATTATGAAACACGCGCCCAAGCGCATTAATGCAGGGAATGATTTGATCGGCGTCGGCAACGGCCAAATTTCCACCCGGACAAAATCCGTTTTGCACATCCACCACAATCAGGGCGCTATTGACCTGCTGCATGCTGTTTCCTTTTCAAAGCTAAACACTGCCATCAGCATAGCTGAAATTTAAACCTGAGTTGTATCACTTTGATAAAAATAAAAAGAACCCTGTTCCACACAATGTTGATAGGCGGGCAGTTGTGACAATAACTGCCGTACAAAACGCGGATAGACTTTGGCTTTACGTGCTGTGGCAGCATGGAAATAAAAATAAGGCAGTGGATGCCGAGTCAAATAGTTCACCAAATGTTGTCGGGCTAAAGACATGACCTGAAAGGCATCAATCCCTGCATTAACATCTTCATAAGTGGCTTGATCTGCAAACGCCAGCCATGCGTTTTGTTTTGGGGATGTCCGTGTTGCCTGAAACTTGCGTTTAAGTTCTAAAATAAATTCGTATTCAACCAAATACAGTGAAAACTGCTGTTGGCTGACCTGAAACTCAGCAATCAATTTTTTCTGTTTCATGTCCATCACACTCTTATTTTTTTAACTGTTTTTTTACGTTCTATTATACCCTTTGTGGTGGATATCCCTCGATAAAACAGGCAGCTGTGCGACAGTACTTGTCACACTAAATCAAGCGGTTTGCTCACTCAAAATTTTCAATCAAAACAAAAAATAGCCCGCATTGCGGGCTATTTTGACTTCAAGCTGTTCTCATCCTTTTAAACAGTTTGAATACGGCGTACCAATAACAACATGAAGACTGCTGAAATAATGATACAAGGAATGGCTGCTGATACGACCCCTGCCGCACCAAAGCCTGCTGCCAATAACTGACCCGCAATTGCAGGGCCAAGCATTGCCCCCACACGGCCAACGGCAGAAGCCACACCTACCCCTGTACCACGTACTTCAGTTGGGTAAACAATACTACCAAAAGCATACAACACGCCCTGACAGCCAATCACGAATGCACCCACCAAGGCCGATGCCATATACATTTGGGTCAGTGAACCTGCTGCATTCAGTGCAAATAAGCCTGCCAAAATGCCACCGTACATCAACAAAATAACGTAGGCTTTTTTCCAGCGGTCGGTCAGCATACCTAAAATTACGGTACCTACAGTTGCACTCACCATAAAGTAGAACTGTGCTGTACTGCCTTCTTTACGTGAGAAACCTAACTCCATAAATAAGGATGGCAACCAGCTCAACATGATGTAAACCACCATTAAGGTAAAGAAGTAGCTCACCCAAATAAATAAGGTACGCATTAAGTTTTGTGAGTTAAATAAATCTTTAAAAGATGCTTTAGGCGCAGCATTTTGTGCGGCCAAATGATTGCCTGCTGCTTGTGCTTTTAAAAACTCACGTGATTCTGGCAATAACCACATCATCAACGGAATCACAATAAACGGAAGCAAACCGCCCAAATAGAAAATGTTTTTCCAGTTTGAACCAAAATCTGTACTGGCCACTAAAGATAAAATGGCTGCACCCACAGGCATACCACAATACATTAAGCCCACAGCACGACCACGGTTTTGTGGTGAAACTGCTTCAGAAGCCAAGGTAATCAAAATTGGCATAGCAGCACCTAAGCCCGCACCCGCCAAGAAACGTACCGCCAATAAACTTTCAAAGCTATTGACCCAAACGGTACACAAAGTAAATAAGGCAAATACCGCAGTCGACCAAATCAGTACTTTTTTACGACCAATACGGTCTGCAAATCGTCCACCAACCAATGCCCCAGGCAATAAACCTAAAATACCCGCACTAAAAAACACCCCAAGTTGTGAGCTGTCTAGTCCAAAATGTTCACGAATACCCGCAGCCGCAATACCCGCTGCCTGAATATCTAGGCCTTCAATGACTGCAATTAAAAAACAGATCGCAACGGTAATCACCGCATGCCGTTGATCTGTATGTTGTGTTGATCTATCCATTGGGTCCCTCTACTAGAATTAGATAGCCATGTGAAAGCCTGCATCTTGCGCAGTTTTAAACAGCAGCAATAGCTATCAATAAGTGTTAGACCAAAGTGATTTTTTGAAGATCAGAAGACAGTACAAATAAATTGTGCGGCAAAAAAACATAGCGAAAAAAACAATAATTCAGCTGCGTTCCCATCATTTTTTTGAATAAATACCACTATTTCGCTAGAAAATTCTCACTATTTAAGAAGCCTGCATGAAGCAGAGTAGACTTAAAAGCTATTAATCTAAAAGGCAAAAACCCCATATATTCCGATTAAAACACTCAGATATAAGAGCTATAAACTCTGAATTGAGTGTTTTTTTCTATAATAATCATGGTTTCAGCGACAAATTTCAGCCTGCAGCATTAAAAATGGCTCACGTAGCATGATCTAAATACCTGCAGAAAATCATTTCAGCTTTGCTGCGATCGTTTTTGCTTTTTATTGTGAAAACAAATACCTGTTCAATTCATTTTTTTACTGAACTTCACAAAGTTTCTGTTTGCTTTGACGAAAGCATATTGTTCTGACACACTGAATCAGTCATAATTTGGCTAAGCATTATTTAATCAAATTGATTAAATTTTGACCCAAATCAAAATACTGCAACCATCCACGTCTTCTTTT
This sequence comes from Acinetobacter sp. A1, assembly GCF_012371315.1. Lineage (NCBI taxonomy): Bacteria > Pseudomonadati > Pseudomonadota > Gammaproteobacteria > Moraxellales > Moraxellaceae > Acinetobacter > Acinetobacter sp. A1. Next base: position 41,343 of record NZ_JAAZQY010000005.1, on the reverse strand, counting down.
CTACACCATTGTGGATGGAAAAATAGGATCTTTTTAAAAAATGACTCAGCAAGCACAGACCATTCAAGGCTCAATTGTCGCAATTGTCACCCCAATGTTAGAAGATGGCAGCGTAGATTGGAAAGGTCTCGAGAAGCTGGTTGAGTGGCACATAGAACAAGGCACCAACAGTATTGTTGCTGTGGGCACAACTGGTGAAGCATCGACCCTAAGTATGGAAGAGCACACCAAAGTGATCGCAGAAATTATTCGCGTCGCAAATAAGCGTATTCCTGTCATTGCTGGTACTGGTGCAAACTCAACGCATGAAGCCATCGAACTGACCAAAGAAGCACAACAACTGGGCGCAGATGCAGCCCTATTGGTAACGCCTTATTATAATAAGCCAACCCAAGAAGGTTTATATCAACACTATAAAGCCATTGCAGAAGCGGTAGATTTACCGATCATTCTATATAACGTACCAGGTCGTACGGGCGTAGACATGTCTAACGAAACCGTCATTCGCTTGGCCGACATCCCGAATATTGTGGGCGTAAAAGACGCAACAGGCGATGTGCCACGTGGTCAGGAATTATTGGCTGGCTTAAACGGCAAAAACATGGTGGTTTACTCGGGTGATGATGCGACGGCATATCAACTGATGCTACACGGCGCACAAGGCAATATTTCTGTAACTGCCAATGTTGCACCGAAAGCCATGAGCCAAGTCTGCGCAGCAGCAATTGCAGGTGATGCGGCAGGTGCAGAGCAACAGAACAGTACGATTGCAAATTTACACAATATTCTATTTTGTGAATCGAACCCAATTCCTGTGAAATGGGCACTTCATGAAATGGGATTAATTGGTACAGGGATTCGCCTACCATTAACTCCGCTTGCAGAACAATATCGTGCACCGCTACGCGAAGCCCTTCAGGCTGCGGGTGTCATTCAATAAAAGAGCTTAGTATGATGCAATTACGTTTTGGTTTTATCGCCGCACTTTCAGTATTGAGTTTGGCTGGTTGTAGTTCTCTGGCCATTAACAATGGTTCATTGGACTATAAAGACACCACCACTTTAGCACCACTTCAATATCCTGAAGGTTCTGTGGTTCGACCTGCAACGCCATTGTATCCTGCACCAAGCGTTGACCCGCTCGCAACGGCCAATGCGCCTAAGCTTGAAAATTCACGTGGCAACCGTTTTGCAATGCCACGTCCTGAAGCTGTGCAAGCGAATACGACTGTTGAAGACAGTACTCAAATTGGCCGTCCTCAGCCTGTAGTTGATGGAAACCAAAATCCGTTACTCAAAATTGATGGAAATTCTGCTACAATTTGGCAATACACTCTTGCCACCCTCAGCAGTCTGAATTACAGCATTGTTGGTCAAAGTAAGAACCGTTACGAGGCAACCATTAAGGTCGATCAACAGATTTATGTCTTAAGATTGACCTCTGTCGGTTCGAGCAACAACTTAGCCGTGTTCAATGCCGATAACAGCTTTGCAGACCAAGAAAAAGCTGCAGATCTGTTGGCCCAGATTTACCAAAATTGGCCAGCCTAGCCGTACTAGGCATTTTTTTTTGAAAAAGGTTCCCTCATGTTAAAACAAACCTTGCTCTATACTGGTAAAGCGAAATCTGTTTATACCACAGACAGTGCAGACCACCTGATTTTAGTCTTTCGTGATGATGCCTCTGCGTTCAATGGCGAAAAAATCGAACAACTAGATCGTAAAGGTAAGGTGAACAACCGTTTTAACGCCTTTATCATGGAAAAATTGGCTGAAGCGGGTATCGAAACTCACTTTGAAAAGCTACTTACACCAAACGAAGTATTGGTGAAAAAATTAGACATGATTCCTGTAGAATGTGTAATTCGTAACTACGCTGCAGGTTCACTTTGCCGTCGTTTAGGTGTAGAAGAAGGCAAAGAATTAACCCCACCAACATTTGAATTGTTCTTTAAAGACGATGCGCTTGGCGATCCGATGGTCAATGAATCTCAAGCGATTGCTTTAGGTTGGGCCAATGCAGAACAATTGGCAAAAATGAAAGAACTGACTTACCAAGTCAACGATGTATTAAAAGCATTGTTTGATGCAGGTAACATGATTCTGGTCGATTTCAAACTTGAGTTTGGTGTATTCCACGACCGTATCGTATTGGGCGATGAATTCTCTCCAGACGGTTGCCGTTTATGGGACAAAGACACCAAGAAAAAGCTCGACAAAGACCGTTTCCGTCAAGGTTTAGGCGGTGTGGTTGAAGCTTATGAAGAAGTTGCTGCACGTTTAGGCATCGACTTAGACAACATCTAATCTACAGTTGTCTTGAATTCTAAAGGCCGAGCTATTTTGCTCGGCTTTTTCATTTTTACTGTGCCAACAAAGCACAAATTACAAAGCGGATTTGTTCAACATAAATGAATTTAGAAGACATGACCTGATTGCCTTTTTTAAATTAATTTGAATTTAAATTGTGTATTCTGCAATTCCGTGTATGCTTGTACCCATACTAGAAAAATATGAAGTTCGTTTTAATCGTCTAAGTCCGTAGTTTTATTTTGTAATCCTTCGTTTTGTTCAGATTTTAAGTCGCATCTTTTTCCCAGTTATTCCAAATCTTTTTAGATTGCAAAATATTAAAATTCAGCAGGATATTTCCCTATGTCGAATACTACGATGAAAGGCACTGTAAAGTGGTTCAACGAAACTAAAGGTTTTGGCTTTATTCAACCAGAATCAGGTCCAGACGTGTTTGCACACTTCAGCGAAATTGCACACTCAGGCTTCAAGACTTTACATGAAGGTCAACAAGTTGAATTCAGCGTAACTCAAGGTCAAAAAGGCCCGAACGCTGTAAACATCAAACCGCTTTAAGTCTTTGCTTACAGACACCTCTTTGATGTCTGTAAACCAATGCAAAAAAGCTCAAGTGTATGCTTGAGCTTTTTTTATGCCAATTATTTTTATCAGCTGCACTAAATAGCTTATGACTGATTTTGCTGCCAGCGACGTTGCTGTAAACGCTCGCCTTCAACCTCACGCTTATTACGTGCTGACTCATACAGTTTAGTGCCTTTCAATTCAGGTGGCATATATTCCTGCAGCACAAAATGCTCTGGGTAATTGTGTGGATACAAATAATCTACCCCGTAACCCTGTTCTTTCATCAGCTTGGTTGGTGCATTGCGTAAATGCAGTGGCACTGGCAAGTTCGCTGTTTTTTCGGCCAAATCCATCGCTTTGTTAATTGCCAAATAAGTGCTGTTACTTTTGGCACTGGTGGCCAGATACACCGCACATTGTCCTAAAATAATCCGTGCTTCAGGCATACCAATGACTTGTACCGAACGGAAGCACTCGCCTGCCAACAACAAGGCATTCGGGTTAGAATTGCCTATATCTTCTGAAGCTGCAATTAACATACGGCGCGCAATAAAAGTCGGGTCTTCACCACCTTTGAGCATGCGTGCCATCCAATACAATGCTGCATCGGGGTCACTGCCACGAATTGACTTAATAAAGGCAGACACCAAGTCATAATGCTGTTCGCCCGACTTGTCATAACGGGCAATATTTTGTTGTGCGACCTTCACCACAATGGCATTGGTGATGATGTTTTCTACATCTGGTTCAAAGGTACTTGCAACCAAGTCCAGTAAGTTTAAAGCCTTGCGTGCATCGCCTGCGGCAAACTGAATTAGAGCATCAAATTCTTCAATCTGAATATAACGGTCTTTTAAGAACTGATCTTGCTGAATGGCTTGTGTTAGCAAGGTCTGAATTGCATCGGCATCTAGCGCTTTTAAGGTATAGACCTGACAGCGAGATAACAAAGCACTGTTCACTTCAAATGAAGGGTTTTCAGTCGTCGCACCAATTAAGGTGATTTTGCCCTTTTCAACTGCATTCAATAAGGCATCTTGCTGTGACTTATTAAAGCGATGAATTTCATCAATGAAGACCACAGGTGTAAGTAAGTCACCGCCTTCGGCAATAATTTCACGCAGCTCTTTGACCCCAGTATTCAGCGCAGAAAGGCTGATAAAAGGACGATCTACCGCCTGTGCCAACAATAAAGCAATGGTGGTTTTTCCGACCCCTGGTGGTCCCCAAAATATAATTGAAGGCAAATGCCCCTGATCAATCATTTGGCGCAATGGTGCTTGCTCACCCAGTAAATGATCTTGGCCGATAATTTGCGCTAAATCACGTGGGCGCAAGCGCTCAGGCAGCGGAATATGACTTTCTGACATCTTGTTATTTCTATACTTGACTTCACTCTAGTCTACTATGATCTCAGGCTTTGGAGTATTTCTAATCGTGCTGATTTATTCTGAAACTCTAAGCGTGACCTTACATTGAAAATAAATCAACGCACCCAGCGCACCACATAATCTTCAATATCTTCTTCTGCAACATCCAATTCTGAAATACAGCGCCCTGCCGCAGATTTTTTGGCTTTAATCACACTTTGTCGCGAACCTGTATTTAAATAATGCCAAGACGGCAAATTTTTACCTTCTTTTAAACGTCGATAAGCACAACTTGGCGGCAACCAGTGAATTTTTTCCAGTTTTTCTGGGGTAAGTTGAATGCAATCGGGTACGAATTCAAAGCGATTGGCATAATCTGAACAACGCGCTGTGTTGCAATCCAGTAACTTACACGACACTTTGGTATAAGCCACTTCCTGCGTGTCTTCATCTTCTAATTTGACCAAACAGCATAAACCGCAACCATCGCACAAGGCTTCCCATTCCGCTGTAGTTAAGGCATTCAGCGGATAGTTTTTCCAAAATTCAGGTCGTAATTGATCAGACATAGCGCACAAAAAATATATAAACCGCCCCATTATAACAGCCTTCTGGGGACTTGTAGGCTTGCTTTAGTCTTTAAACGAATCAAACACTTAACTTTAATAACTGAACATTTAATACACAAAAACAAAACAGTGCACTGCGCGCACATCCCTATACTGAATTCAGAAGCTATAAAAACACATGGAGAAAAATTATGTTTCGTTGGGCTATTATCTTTGCAGTAATTGCATTAATCGCGAGTCTACTTGGTTTTGGTGGTGTTGCAGGTCTGTCTAAAGACTTTGCCATTATCTTATTAGTCATTGCTGTTATTCTGGCAATTGTTGGTTTCTTATCTCGCGGGAAAGTCTAGTCAGACATTCTGCAAAACTTAAATAAAAAAGAAGGATGATTCCTTCTTTTTTTTTATGCCTGTTTTTAAGTAAATCCATACCCATTCCACGATTTTTAAAATATTTTCTCACATTTATAAGCAGGTTTTACCCTGTTTTTAAAAATGCGTGCCATATTATTATGCTTTAATCATGGCATTGAAAACGATAAGGAAAGAAGGCATGGCTTTAGCAATCAAAACTCGCGAAATTGAATATACTGCTGCAGATGGAAGCAAACTGATTGGTTATTTTGCAGCACCAGAAACCAGCGAAGCTGTCGCGGGCGTGATTGTCGCACCTGAATGGTGGGGACGCAATGAATACACCGAACAACGTGCCCGAGAGCTGGCTGAACATGGTTTTGCTGCACTGGCAATAGACATGTATGGCGACAAAAAAGTCACCACCACCGCCACTCAAGCCAACGAATGGATGATGCAAACTTTTGAAGATGCAGACACAATTGTGACTCGTGCGTCTGCAGCTTTAGACGCTTTAGCTGCCCAACCTGAAGTAAATCGCGATAAACTCGCTGCAATTGGCTTCTGTTATGGTGGCAAAGTGGTCCTTGATTTGGCGCGTTCTGGTGCTCCTGTGCAAGCCGTCGTGACCTTCCACGCGAACCTAAGCCCGAAAGCCCCTGCACAACAAGGTCAGGTTCAAGCCGAGATTTTGGTATTGCATGGTGAGCTAGACAGCATGGTGACTTTAGAAGATGTAGCAAGTTTCCGTGAAGAAATGCATGCGGCACAAGTTGACCATGAAGTGATTATTTTTGAAGATGCCAAACACGGCTTCAGTAACCCTCAAGCCGATGAGCGTGCTAAAGCCAACGGTGTAGATTTAGGCTACAACGCTTCTGCAGAGCAGCAAGGTTTAGCGGCAATGTATGAAGTGCTAGATCGACGTTTGGCCAATTAATCTGCTGTACATATAACGCAGCATATACTCAACGCAAGCCAAAGAAAATTTTAAAGAAGAGGATATAACAATGACTGAGCAATGCCCTTATTGCAATTATGATGATTACGATGTTTTGGCAAAAAATGAATTTGGGGTGATTTTGCCTGAACCGAATGCCCTGTCTAAAGGACATTGCGTAATTATTCCAATACGTCATGTGGGTTCTTTTTTTGAAGTCACCGACAAAGAGCGTAAAAGCCTGTTGTCTTTATTGGAACTGGCGCGCAATGAGTTGCAATTACGTCATCAGCCTGCGGGTTTTCACATTGGCTTTAATGATGGCGATGTATTCGATGCCAAATCTGAGCATTTACACATCCACATTATTCCGCGTTATGAAGGTCAGACCTTAAAACTGGATAACCGTTGGGGCATGAGCGGTCAAATCTAAGCGACTGCTTTTTTCTCTCAACAGGGTCAAGCCCAAATAAAAGAAGATGCTGCGTCATCTTCTTTTTTATGCACCTCATTCCTGCGCCAGTTTGGCTATACTAGGCCGCTACTTTACAAACTGGGTTCGCATGACTGCTTTTTCATTTTCTGATGCTCTCCTCACGTGGTTCGATCAACACGGACGCCATGACTTACCGTGGCAAGTGGCCAATGATCCTTATGCGGTGTGGGTGTCTGAAATTATGCTGCAACAAACTCAGGTCAAAACCGTATTGCAATATTTTGAGCGTTTTATACAGCGCTTCCCTACCGTACAAGACCTAGGCCGTGCCACATGGGATGAAGTTGCCCCTTATTGGGCCGGTTTAGGGTACTACGCCCGCGCCCGTAACTTGCATAAAGCAGCCGCAATTGTGGCACAGCAAGGGCATTTCCCAAGCACCTTGGAACAATGGATGGCCTTGCCTGGCATTGGTCGCTCTACAGGCGGTGCCATGATGTCACTGGGTTTACGTCAATACGGCGTAATTATGGATGGCAATGTAAAGCGCGTATTGGCACGCTTTTTTGCCATTGAAGATGATTTATCCAAACCTGTGCATGAACGTGCCATGTGGCAACTGGCAGAGCAGCTTTGCCCTGTCACACGTAACCATGACTACACCCAAGCTATTATGGACTTAGGCGCCACCATTTGTACCCCGAAAAAACCATTGTGCCTTTATTGTCCTATGCAGCAACACTGCAAAGCCCATCAACAAGGTTTAGAACAAGAGCTACCGTTTAAAAAACCGAAAAAAGCCGTACCTGTAAAATCTGCACAGGTGTTGGTGTTGCAATGTGCTGAACAATGGCTCTGGCAACAGCGTCCCAATACAGGACTGTGGGGCGGGCTATGGTGTCTACCTGTGATTGAAGATAGATTGGCTTTTGAGCAGTTGTGCCAAAGTTTAGGTCTTAAACACGTGCAGCAACGTGCACAAATTTCTCACAGTTTTACCCATTTCACCTGGCAGCTCGAAGCCATTTGTTTTCAGGTCGATGCCGATTTGCAAGAACACCTTGCGATTGAGCTAAATGCACAATGGTTAAGCCCGCAACAAGCCAGTGATTTAGGAATTCCCACTGCCATGAAAAAATTGATCTCGGCAATCAATCTATGACATAGTCAAACATTGTGAACACTCAACGCATTGCATTCACTGCTATTACAAGGATGTTCTATGTTTCGATGGATTGCCATTTTAAGCGTATCGATGCTCATGCTGCTGATAGCCGCCTGTAGTTCTGCCCCGAAAAAACCCAGTACACCCTTACCACCCGACTTGGTACGCAAACTCAATCAAATGCAATTAAAAACCCGCTTGCCCATTCCAGTGCGAGGCATTAAAGCAAATCGACTTAGTGACACTTGGGGTGCTTCACGCAGCAATGGACGCCTGCATGAAGGCATCGACATCATTGCCCCTAAAGGCAGCAAAGTGTATAGCGCCACCGAAGGTTTAATTGCAGATTTACGCGATAATCGCTTAGGTGGTAAAGTGATTTGGATACTCGGCCCCGCAGGCACTTGGCATTATTATGCACACTTAGATGGACATAAGCGTGGACTCAAAGTTGGCGATTATGTCAAAGCTGGGGCACATATTGGCTATGTGGGCAATACAGGCAATGCCCGACATACCGCAGCACATTTGCATTATGGGCTCTATTTAAATGGTAAAGGACGCGGTGCGGTCAATCCTTATCCTTATTTACGTTAATTTTGTTAGGAACATTTCATGTCTGAAGCCCTGATTAATCGACTGGTGGAATTTGCTGAATCTGGCAATCAACAAAAAATTGTATTGGCAGGACAAAGCCATCAAGGTTGGGTCATGGAAATTACCGAAGATGCCTTGCTCATCAGCACAGGCTACTCAGATAAAGTCGGTAAAGATAACTGGATTTCCTTTCAGGACTTAGAACAGGCCGAATTATATTATTGGGATAACCAAAACGACCAATGGGCGCAATTTCAGCTCTAATCTGCCCGATTATTTTATGCCTTAATTGATCAGGAGTACGCACATGACCTTACAACGCTGTGGCTGGTGCTCTGATGATCCGCTCTATATGGCCTATCACGATTTAGAATGGGGACGGCCTGTCTTTGCAGAAGCACATCTGTTTGAAATGCTTTGCCTAGAAGGCCAACAAGCAGGTTTGTCTTGGATTACCGTTCTAAAAAAACGTGAAGCTTATCGCCAGCATTTTTTTCAATACAGCATTGCTGAAATTGCAGCCCTCAGTGATGACGAGATCGCACTTAAATTACAAGATGCAGGCCTGATTCGGCACGCAGGTAAATTAACTGCCATTCGTGACAACGCAATTGCATGGCAAAAATTAAAAGATGATGAGATAGATGTTGTGAAATGGCTCTGGGATTTTGTCGCACAGCAGCCAATTTCTAATGACGTGCCAGACTATCGTCTTGCCCCTGCACAAACCACAACCAGTGTGGCCATGTCTAAAGCCTTAAAGAAAAAAGGGTTTAAATTTGTAGGGCCAACTACCTGTTATGCCTTTATGCAGGCCGTTGGTATGGTCAATGACCATGAAAATCACTGCAACTTTAAAACCCTGACAAAGGTTCAGCATACTAATCCTTAGCCGTAATCACACAGTCAGCCCATGACAAGGACAATGCAATATGAGTAATACCATTCGAGCCTATGCCGCAATGCAAGCGGGTGAACCACTACAAGCCTATGAGTTTGATGCAGGTGAACTGCAGGCACATCAGGTGGAAGTCAAAGTTGAATATTGCGGCTTATGTCATTCCGATCTCTCGGTCATTCAAAATGACTGGCATTCTTCGGTCTATCCTGTAGTGGCAGGACATGAAATTATTGGCACCATTACCCAATTGGGTGCAGAAGCCAAGGGCTTAAAAGTTGGACAACGCGTAGGTATTGGCTGGACAGCAGACAGTTGCCAATACTGCGATGCCTGTATAGCGGGTGAACAAGTACTGTGCAGCAATGGCACTACAGCCACCATTGTTGGGCATGCAGGCGGTTTTGCCGATAAAGTCCGAGCAGGCTGGCAATGGGTCATCCCCTTACCCGATGCGGTCGATCCTGTCAGTGCAGGACCGTTACTCTGCGGCGGTATTACCGTATTTGATCCGATTCTGAAACACCAAATTCAAGCAGTGCATCATGTTGCTGTGATTGGTATTGGTGGCTTAGGCCACATTGCAATCAAACTCTTAAAAGCATGGGGCTGTGAAATTACGGCCTTTAGTACTAACCCCGACAAAACTGCAGAATTGTTGGCCATGGGGGCAGATCATGTGGTGAACAGCCGTGATGCCGCTGCGCTTAAAACCCAACGTGGCAAATTTGACCTGATTTTAAGTACGGTAAATGTGAGCTTGGACTGGAATGCCTATTTAAGCACGCTGGCACCGCATGGCACTATTCACATGCTAGGTTTAGCGCTGGAACCCATGCCTATTAAGGCAGGCAGCTTGATTGGTGGTGCAAAATCAGTGACGGGGTCTTCAACAGGTTCACCCAAAGCTCTGCGTCAATTACTTCAATTTGCAGCACGCAAACAGATTGCCCCGCAAGTCGAAGTTTTTCCAATGTCACAGATCAATCAGGCCATTGAACATTTGCATCAAGGCAAGGCTCGCTATCGGGTGGTGTTAAAGGCCGACTTTGACTGATTTTAAGTTAAATCAGGATAGTCAAATATATTTATGTCTATCTTTATTTAGGTAAAACCGCTTATCTAAAAACCTAGATAACATGAAGATACTCGGAAGTGTCATCCACAACCTGAGCAAAAACAAGCACTGCTTTGTTTGCAGCGCAAGTCAACTGTGGATGAATAGTTCTAATATGGCGAATAAATAAGTGGTAATAGCACAGCATCGCAAGATGGTTTTCTTGCGATGCTTTCAACTTTTCATTTTACCGAATGAGAGTATATTTCGTAAAAGTGGGCCGAACCGAAGGTTAATCCAATTATTGGACGACAAGCCCACAGAACGCTGTCTTAATCATTTTACGATTACAATAAAAATTTTCCTGCAGCTCAAACTAAATCAGAGTTTTCTTAATTTGCTCACAGCGAATCCTGAATTGATAAGATTTATGTATAAAAAATGTTTTAGATATTCAGTCTGTTATAGAATAAACTGCGTAAGCAGCATATATTAAAACGTTGAATCGATACCTGCTTCAACGCAGGTATCAAAATAGAAAAGTCTGTAAAAAAGTCTGCTAAGATGAATGCTGCTTTTTTAACTATAAAATGAATTTGAGAAAACCTATGAGTAAAGCCTTACCCATCGCTGTTGCTGTAATTTTAGGCGGTGCTGCACTTGTTCCTGTTTATTATGCCTCTCAAAACCCTGCGGTTGCGACTTCTAAGGCGTCTGCAAATGCCTCAGCCGTTGAAAAAATCAGCTACGCTTTGGGTTATGAAGTGGCACATCAAACCCCACCAGAGCTGGACATCAACAGCTTTGTAACAGGTGTGCGTGAAGGTCATGCGCGTAAACAACCTGCTTATACTGAAGAAGAACTACAAAAAGCCTATGAACAGTTCCAGCAAGAGTTGCAACAAAAACAAGCGACTCAAGCACAAGCTGCCCAAACTGCCAGTGATTCATTCTTAACTGAAAATGGTAAAAAAGCAGGCGTACAAACCACAGCATCTGGCTTACAGTACCAAGTCGTTAAAGAAGGTACAGGCAAACAGCCAACAGCAAGCTCTGTGGTGAAAGTGCACTACACCGGTAAACTGGTCGATGGCAAAGTATTTGACAGCTCAGTACAACGTGGCGAACCAATTGAATTCCCACTAAACCAAGTGATTCCGGGTTGGACTGAAGGCTTACAACTTATGAAAGAAGGCGGCAAAGCCACGCTGTATATCCCATCACAATTGGGCTACGGTGAACAAGGCGTACCGGGTATGATTCCTGCCAACAGCACCTTAATTTTTGATGTTGAACTGATTGAAGTGAAATAACAACATCGCCCTTTCAGGAGAGCTTGGCTCTCCTGTATTGTCTTAGGACGGAAATAATGAAAAAACACCTCGCCCTTGTGTGTATTGCGCTACTCAGTAGCAGTGGTTTTGCAAAAACAGTAACCAATAAAAGCCCTGTCGCAGATCAGGTGGGTTATAGCTTTGGCTATTTAATGGGGCGAAGCAATGCTGAAACGCTAAAAGACATTGATTTAGAAGCCTTTATGACAGGCTTAAAAATGGCTACCCAAGACCAGCCTGCTAGTCTGAGCGATGAAGAAATGGCGCGGGTTTTAACCCAATTTAGAAAACAAGCCGAAGCCAAGCAACTGATTGAACTGAAAAAAGTAGCCGATGCCAATGCAAAAATTGGGCAAGCCTTTTTAAGTAATAATGCCAAAAAGGCAGGGGTAAAAGTCACTAAGTCTGGCTTGCAATATCAAGTCTTACAAGCGGGTGCAGGTAAATCACCAAAAGCCACCTCGACTGTCAAAGTCCATTATGAAGGTCGCCTAATTGATGGTACAGTATTTGACAGCTCCATTGCTCGTGATCAGGCTGCTGAATTTCAGGTGAGTCAAGTCATTCAGGGCTGGACAGAAGGTTTACAACTCATGAAAGTCGGTGCCAAATACCGCTTCTTCATTCCTGCTGCATTGGCCTACGGTCAAATTGGCTCAGGTGATGCCATTGAGCCAAACAGTACACTTATTTTTGATGTGGAACTCTTAGAGATTTTAAAATAATCACCGCTCACACTTTTGATCAAGCGCTGAGAGAAAAATACCGCAATTTAAATTGTGGTATTTTTTTACTTTGATGTTTGGGATGCATTCAACAGCGATTTCTGTATTTATGGTTTTAAATGACGTGGTCTAAAACCTGTTGCCAATAAACCAATCGCATACGCCAGTACCCCTACCACACATAGTGCAGTCACTTCAGCGACACGCATCCACTGTGATACATCACCGTTATACCAAGTTAAGGCGTACCACAACGCAGCAATCATCACCGCATTGGCAACGGAAAATTGCAGAATAAGTTTTTTCCAGTGTGCACCAAAACGGAAAATCTTACGCTGATGCAAATAAAAATACAGCATGCCAGCATTGACCAAAGCCGAACCTGAAGATGCCAACGCCAATGCCATGTGCTCAGCTTCCCAATCAATCAGTTTAAAGAAGCCAATGAACACCACGTTTAAAATGGCATTGGCTGCTACGGCCATTAAACCAACACGTACTGGGGTTTTGGTGTCTTGCTGCGCATAAAAGCCTGGTGCAAAAACTTTAATCAGCATGAATGAAATTACCCCTGCACTCATACATTGCAAGGCCAAAGCCGTCATTTGAGTGTCTTGAAAGGTAAACTGACCACGCTCAAACAAGGCCTGAATAATCGGGGTAGACAACATAAACAGTGCAATACTGGCAGGTACACCCACCAAAATAATCACCCGTGCCGCCCAGTCCATCATGCCACGGAATTTATCCATATTCTGTTCTGCATGACGTGCAGACAGTGACGGTAAAATAACTGTACCAATCGCCACACCAATTAAACCTAGCGGCAACTCTGTCATACGTTCTGCACTATACAACCAAGATACCGAACCATCCTGCATAAAAGAGGCCCAAATGGTATTGAGTAACAGGTTAATTTGCGTGACCGACACCCCAAACAAGGCAGGCAGCATCAGCTTCATAATCCGATCCACACCTTCGTGTTTAAAATCAACCTTGGGTGGAATCAGCAGTTTTTTACGCCACAATTCAGGAATTTGAATTGCAAGTTGTAAAGCACCCGCAATAATCACCGCCCAGCCCAGTGCCATAATTGGCTCTGCCATGTACGGCGTGAGCCATAATGCCCCTGCAATCATTGCCAGATTCAGCAATACAGGTGCAAAGGCAGGCGTAGTAAATGAGCCGTAGCTGTTTAAAATACTGCTGGCAAATGCCGTTAACGACATAAACAACAAATAAGGAATGGTCAGGCGGAACATATCTGTCGCCAAAGCGAACTTGGCTTGGTCGCTATGGAAGCCTGGTGCGTAGATATACATTACTGCAGGTGCAGCCACCATGGCAACAAAGGTTAGCCCTGTCATTACTGTCATTAGACAGCCAAAAACCCGACTAATCAGAATTTGCACTTCGGCATGGGTACGACTGGTTTTGTATTCGGTCAGTACCGGAATAAAGGCCTGCGAAAATGCCCCTTCGGCAAACAAGCGCCTGAAAAAGTTGGGAATACGAAACGCCACCACAAAGGTATCGAAATCTTTACCTGCACCAAATACATTCAGCAACACCACGTCACGGACTAATCCAAGTACCCGTGACAGCATGGTCATTGCACTGACAATAAAGGTCGATCGCCAAAGCGCCATCGTTACCACCCAATTAAAAATTTAGTCGCTATTGTAATCAAAGCATCAACAAAGTTTTGTTATTGATTGATCAATTTTTTCTGTAATGTTTAGCTTGAGATAACTGTTCACGAAAACGCTGCCAGTCAAAAAACGGCCCAGGGTCAGTTTTACGACCAGGGGCAATATCGGAATGCCCTGCAATATGCTGCTGAATACGTGGATACGCCTGTTGCAAGGCCTGCACCACTTGTACCAAACGTGCATACTGTACCTCTTCAAAAGGTAAATCGTCACTGCCTTCCAGCTCAATACCTATCGAATAATCATTACATTCAGGCTGTGCCATATAACTAGAACGCCCTGCATGCCAAGCCCGATCTGCAAAATTGACAAATTGTAGCACTTCGCCTGTTCTTAAAATCAGCAAATGTGCCGACACTTGCATGCCCTGAATAGTCTGAAAATAAGGATGCTGCGACCAATCCAGCTGATTCTGAAAGAACTGCTCAATATAGCCCCCGCCAAATTGTGACGGCGGCAAACTAATATTGTGGATGACCAGCAATTGAATCTCTTGGTCTGTCGGACGGGCGTTGAAATTTGGAGATGGGACTTGTCTTGCCCCCTGTAATTGTCCTTCAACCACCTGAAACGACGGCTCATGCTGCATAAGGCAACCCTCAAGCAATTAGAAAAGAAAAATAGAAGTCTATTTTCAGTTTAATGCCAAGCCATGGCAATGAACATCTTAAATTACACCCGAACGTGGCTAAAAAATACATCCAGACGCAGAACAATGCTAATATAACGCGCAATTTTCATGGGCAAAACCGACACGGAAAATCTTATGAGCATCTCTCCATCTTTGCTTGAACACTCTATCCAAATCAATATTCAGCAAGCGCTGCAAGAAGATATTGGCGATGGTGATATTACCGCATTACTGACCCCTGAAGATGAGCAGGCCACTGCGACCATTATCAGCCGCGAAGATATGATTCTGGCAGGCCAGCCGTGGGTAAATGCACTGATTCAAGCTTACGATGCCAATGTTCAAGTGACTTGGTTAAAAAATGATGGAGATCGAGTTGCTGCTAACGAAGCCTTTTTAAAATTGGCAGGTTCAGCTCGCAGTCTATTAACCGTAGAGCGTCCTGCATTGAATTTTGTGCAAACCTTGTCTGCGGTTGCCACCAAAACTGCGGCTTATGTACAACAGCTTGAAGGCTTAAACACCAAATTATTAGATACCCGTAAAACCTTACCAGGTTTACGTATTGCACAAAAATATGCCGTGACTGTCGGTGGCGGTCAAAACCATCGTTTAGGCTTGTTTGATGCCTTTTTAATTAAAGAAAACCACATTATGGCAGCGGGTGGCATTACTCAGGCAATTGCCAAAGCACATGCCATTGCTCCAGGTAAGCCTGTAGAAGTTGAAGTGGAAACTTGGGATGAACTCAATCAAGCCCTCGATGCCAAAGCTGATATTGTGATGCTCGATAACTTTAGCCAGCAACAGATGATAGATGCTGTTCAGCATGTGGCGGGTCGTTGCAAACTTGAGGCTTCAGGCAATATCACCATTGAAAATTTACGTGAAGTGGCCAGCACAGGTGTTGATTATATTTCGATGGGTGTCTTGACCAAAGATGTGAAAGCTATTGATTTATCGATGCGTTTCAATGCTTGAACTTAGATAAGTTGAAATTCAGGAGGCAAGCTTGCCTCCTTTTTTATGCCTGAATTTCTACTCAATCATCATCTTCGTTGTCGTTGTCGTTGTCGTTGTCGTTGTCGTTGTCGTTGTCGTTGTCGTTGTCGTTGTCGTTGTCGTTGTCGTTGTCGTT
>NZ_JAAZQY010000005.1:0-25441 GCF_012371315.1 Acinetobacter sp. A1 | reverse complement strand
GTCAGAAGCTTGACCGAGTACGCTACGATTGTCTTCATTTTCACGTTCTGAACGTGAATCACATGCAGTCAGTAGCAACATCATTGCAGACATCAAAATAATCAGTAATTTCATGGGCATCTTCCTGTTTTAAACATTTTCGATCATCTTAAAAGAATCCGTGCATCGGTATTGTATAGTTTTGATTCAGCCCTCCTGACATGATTCAAGCGCATCCATAAAAAAACGCATCCGAAGATGCGTTTTGAACAGCGGTACAATCTTAGAAAACTTGGTTTACCAGCCTAAAGCCTGTTGCTGTTTTTTCACCAATTCCTGAATACCTTTTTCTGCCATTTCCAACATGGCATTGCACTGCACGCGAGTAAACGGCTTGTCTTCTGCAGTACCCTGAATTTCAATAAATTCACCTGCTTGGGTCATGACTACGTTTAAATCGGTCTGGCAGTTTGAATCTTCTTCATAGCATAAATCCAGTAATACCTCATCTTGGTACATGCCTACAGAAATTGCAGCTACCAAACCTTTTAATGGGTCATGCTTAATTTTTTTCTTTTCTAGCAATACATTCATGGCATCAATTAATGCCACTGCCGCGCCTGTAATGGCTGCAGTACGGGTACCGCCATCTGCCTGAATCACATCACAGTCAATGGTAATGGTATTTTCACCCAGTTTTTTTAAATCGACCATGGCACGTAAACTGCGACCAATCAAACGCTGAATTTCCTGTGTACGCCCGCTTTGTTTGCCACGTGCTGCTTCACGGTCACTACGGGTATGCGTTGAACGTGGCAACATGCCATATTCTGCTGTCACCCAGCCCTGCCCCTGACCTTTTAAAAAACGAGGTACAGAGTTATCAATACTGGCCGTACACAAAACTTTGGTATGACCGAACTCAACCAAAACTGAACCTTCAGCATAGCGAGTATAGTTACGGGTAATTTTTACCTCACGTAATTGGTCTAAGGCTCGTTGGTCAATACGCATAATGGGTCCTTATTTTTGGCTCAAATCAATTGCCCGCAAGTATAACAGATGCCACAGCGAAGGTCGCTTTTCTAGGCTGTTCCCTGTGCAGTTTCGCTTACTTCTGCCACAATAACCGCAACATCGCTTCATTCATCTTTTAGTATTATCCTGCAATTCAGGTTTTTGTTAGACTGCGCGGCACTGGCAGAATCAGGAAATAAAATGTCGATTCGAGAAGAACGAAAACAACAAAGTCGTCAGGCCATTATTGATGCGGTACTACAACTGAGTGCTTCTGGACGTGCCTTTAGCAGCATCAGCTTAAGGGAAATTTCACGACAGATTGGGCTCGTGCCCACCGCGTTTTATCGGCATTTTCAAGATATGGATGCTTTAGCACTCGATTTGGTCGATCAAGTTGCCCTACACATTAAAGGGATTTTGCATCAATTGGGGCAAGGCTATTTGTACCAACCCGATGCACAGACAGAAACGGCACTGACCCTGTTTTTTAAATCAGTCGATCAACGCCCACACCAATGGATTTTTTTAATTGCCGAACGCTGGGGCGGTTCTGCCGTTTTACGCCAAGCCATTGCCCGTGAAATTGATTTTTTAATTGAAGATTTAGCCAATGATTTGCAACGGGTAGAAAGTGTGCAGCATTTTCAACATGCCGAAGACTTACACGTCCTGGCCAATATTTTAATTAATTTGTCTTTAAACTGGGCAATGAACTGGATCAGTTTGGGACAGCAATTTGAAGCAGAAAAATTGCAGCAACAACAGCAACACTTCATACAACAAAGCATTACCCAAGTCCATTTGCTATTTCGTGGTATTTGCCACTGGCAGCGTCCGCAGCCTATTTAAAGTTATCTGCTAAACACTTTAGCCATAAAAAACCGCAATGATCTTTCAATCATTGCTGTTTTAGGCACAAGGTGATTTCACCACAGCATCGTAGTTTTATTTCTTGGCTTTACGCTCTTGATCGACCAAGTAATTCACCACCTGAATCACTTTGCCGTTATCGCCCTGCACGATGTATTTACCATTGACAACCACGGCAGGTACACCCGTCAATTGATACTGACGCGCCAATTGCTTAGCTTGTGAAATTTTAGAAGTGATCGCAAACGAGTTAAACATGCTGTTAAATTTCGCTTCAGGCACGCCATATTTTACAAAAAATTTGGCTTGAGACTGTTGGTCAAAAATTTGCTGACCTTTGTCATGAATAGCATGGAACAATGGCAAGTGAGTTTTCTTACGTACGCCCAATGCTTCAGACACATAATAGCCACGCGCATTCATTTCCCATACAGGGTTCATGGCAGCTGGGGTACGCACAAAATTCACATCTTTAGGCAATTTGCGTAACCAAGTCTGCATATATGGCTCTAGGGTAAAGCAGTGGCCACAGCCGTACCAAAAGAATTCACGTACTTCAATTTTACCTGGGACATCCACTTTCCCTGGGTTAGCAACAACGCTGTAATCTTTACCTGCAACAAAATTTGCAGCCATTGCACTACCAGAAATAGCAAAGATGGCCGTTGCCAAACTACCTAAAAGGAATTTTTTCATTGCGTTTATAGTCCTCTAAATCATTCTGTTTAGTTTATGGCAACACTATAAATCAAATATGCCGATTTCGTTTTCCTTCTGTGAACTTTTTTACAGCTTTTATCGCTTTTTTTAGAATTAACGCTACACTAGGGTTTATACATATTTTTACCATCATCACGATTAAATTGAGGTGACACCCATGTCGCAACTGAATGTTGATCCACAAGAAATTGCCAAATTTGAAGCATTTGCAGCCATATGGTGGGATCAGCATTCCGAGTTCCGTCCCCTGCACATGATTAACCCACTGCGCCTGAACTGGATTGATGAGCATGCAGGCGGTTTAGCAGGCAAAAAAGTACTGGATGTCGGTTGTGGCGGCGGGATTTTGGCAGAAAGCATGGCACGACGTGGTGCCAATGTACTCGGCATTGATATGGGCGAAGCACCTTTAAATGTGGCGCGTATCCATGCTGAGCAAGAAGGCGTAAATAATATTGAGTATCGCCAAATTCCAGTTGAGCAACTGGCAGAACAACAAGCTGGCCAGTACGATGTCGTGACCTGCATGGAAATGTTAGAGCACGTACCCGACCCTGCCTCAATTATTCAAGCCTGCCAAAAACTGGTCAAACCAGGTGGTCATGTATTTTTCTCTACCATTAACCGCAATCCAAAATCATACTTATTTGCCATTATTGGTGCAGAATACGTGCTTCGTATGCTGGCCAAAGGTACGCACGATTATCATAAATTTATTAAACCATCTGAATTGGCACATGATATTCGCCAAGCGGGTTTAAAACTCAAAGATATGACGGGTTTACACTACAACCCACTAACTAAACGCTATTGGTTGGCACCTAATGTTGATGTGAACTACATGGTTTACACGGTCAATGAGGCAACAGAATGAAAGCCGTTTTATTCGACCTCGATGGCACCTTAATTGATACCGCTGCTGATTTTATTCGCATCATTCAAGACATGTGCCGTGACAAAGGCTGTGAGATTGTGGCAGCAGATGCCATTCGTACACAGGTGTCTGAAGGTGCACGGGCAATGGTAAAACTGGTCTATCCAGAACTTGAGGTAGATGACCCTGTATTTCTTGCGCATCGACAACGCTTTTTAGACCTGTACGGCGCAGATATTGCGGTAGAAACTGATCTGTTCGAGGGCATGTATCCACTGCTCGAAGCTTTGGAACAGCGTCAAACTCCGTGGGGTATTGTTACCAATAAACCGCGCTGGCTCAGTGAAGCCTTACTCAAGGCACTGAATTTAACTGACCGCTGTGCGGTTTTGGTCTGCCCTGAAGATGTCAGCCACACCAAACCTGACCCAGAACCCATGTATTTGGCAGCAAAACAGATTGAAATTGCCCCTGAAGATTGTATTTATGTGGGCGACCATCCACGTGATATTGATGCAGGCCGCAATGCCAATATGTACACCATTTTGGCCGCTTACGGTTATTTACCGTTGCAACACAAAGATGACTTAACAGCGTGGCAAGCAGATTGTATAGTGGATTCAGTCGCTGAATTACATACGGTTTTAGATAAATTGGTGCTGCAAGCCGCAACATCAGTAAACAGCCTGAATGCCAATGCCTGAGTTGGTTCTATTACACCTGTCAAAGTACGAATATCACCTAAAACATGACCAATAAAAAATCAATATAGGAGGGATGACCATGAAATATTCAGAATATCAACCTCGCCCCGATCTGTTAAAAGATCGCATTATCCTCATTACCGGTGCGGGAGATGGTATTGGACGTGCCGCTGCACTCAGTTATGCCCTGCATGGGGCCACCGTGGTACTGCATGGTCGTACTCTCAATAAACTTGAAGTCATTTATGATGAAATTGAAAGTTTAGGTGCACCACAACCTGCTATTTTACCGCTGCAACTATCTAGCGCATCGCCACGTGACTATGAGTTACTGGTCGATACCCTAGAGAAACAATTCGGACGTTTAGACGGTATTTTGCACAACGCAGGCATTTTAGGTGAACGCACCGAGTTGGCCAATTACCCTGCAGATGTCTGGGACGATGTCATGGCGGTAAATTTACGTGCACCTTTTGTCTTGACTCAGGAATTATTGCCGCTCTTGGCAAAATCAGAACATGCCTCGGTGGTATTTGCCAGTTCAGGGGTTGGCCGTGAAGCACGTGAACGCTGGGGGGCTTATTCAGTTTCTAAAATTGCGATTGAAGCAGTCAGCCAATTATTTGCCAAAGAGCAAGTTCACCCGAATATTCGCTACAACTGCATTAATCCAGGTGCGACCCGTACAGCCATGCGTGCCAAAGCCTATCCAAATGAAGATCCGAAAACCTTACCAACACCCGATGCAATCATGCCTGCCTATTTATATTTAATGGGCGATGACAGCTTACACATGAACGGTCAAAGTATTGATGCACAGGATTAATCCTGTGCGTCTGCATCCCGCTTTTTAATACTACGTTTGTGCAAAAAATCGTCATTTTCAGCTTTTTTAAATTACTTGAATACGCATCACTTTTTTATATATACGCCATCTATAAACGAAAAACCTTATTTAAATAAAATATAAATATAAATTTTAATAACTTATGCTTTGGTTTTTAGCCCCAATCTATGCCTATAGTGCATATCTAGAAATGAGATAACTTTACAGCTTTTGCTTATTTTACAGTGCACAGCCCAATCATGATTAATAGCAACATTCCAAATTAATTTATTTTTAGGTTGTTCAACACATGTCATATTCTCAGCAAAAACCGCTCAATATTGTTGCCATTTCAGGGGGGCTCAATGCACCTTCTAAAACAGAAGCGCTGTTACAGACCCTGATAGAGCGTTTGGCCAAAGCCATCCCGATTCAGGTACATTTCATTAAATTTAGTGAAATTGCGCCACTTTTAGGCGGTGCAATTTACCGCAATCAATTGCCTCAGCAAGTACAAGACGATTTAGCTGCTGTAGAAAATGCAGATGCACTGATTGTAGGAACACCTGTCTATCGGGCGTCATTTACAGGTTTATTTAAACATTTCTTTGACTTTGTTGAACAAAATGCACTGATTGATGTGCCAGTATTATTGGCTGCGTCTGGTGGCAGCGAGCGACATGCACTGGTGTTAGAACATCAATTGCGCCCTTTGTTCAGTTTTTTCCAAGCACAAACCTTGCCTATTGGTGTCTATGCCACAGACCGAGATTTTAGCCCTGAATACGCCGTACAAAGTGAATTACTTAATGAGCGAATCAATTTGGCCATTACCCGTGCAGTTCCAGTTTTGCAATGGGAGGCAGCCAAATCACTGTACGCTATAACCCAAACACAAGTGGCTTAATAACCACTACACATAGCACAGCTTGATCACAACCCACCCACACAGGATAGATATATGAAATACATATCTATCCCACACATGACTTAGCCTTCATGTTGCCAATACTGCAGCAAATTCAGATCAGCTTTCTTTTTTATGCAGGTTACGTAGCATACTGCCAGTTTTCAGACCTTCATCTTGTGTAAAATAAGCACTAAAGGCCACCGCAGTAATTGTCTGTATCCATCTTGCATAAACAGAATTCACTCGCTACGCTTCTGCCTTTCTATCCCACTCTTACGCTGCAGAGAACAACATGACTGAATTAAATAACATCACCGTAACCCCGCTAGAAGATGGCATGGTGTCTTTACTGATTGATGGTCAGCCTATTTCTGAAAAATACGGCATGAAGTTTGAAGCCAGCATCGTGGATGATATTCAAGCGCTCGACAACAGCCAAAAAATCAAATTGTTTGATCAGTTTGTGTTTTCACATACCGATCTCAATTTTGAACATGCTTACCACTATGTCACTGGCATTGAAAAGTTGGATGATCGCTATCACGTGGTCAAAAACTTTGTCTATCGTATTAAAATTGAAGGGCAACCTGAAATTGAACACGTGATTACCAAACAAGGTGCACCAATGACAACTGAAGATGTGCGTGAATTTATTAATGCACATATTCAAAAATCACTCACCGACTATACCGACTTAAACTACGCTTACTAAAAGCCAGTGAAGCTACCAAACTCAGAGTCAAGACATTAATCGTTTTATTGGGTTGAAATAATGAAATTAAACTGTTTTTCAAATTAATATAAATCCTCTATTCTAAATCCATCTTCAACAGTATTGAGGTAGATTGCGATGACGGATATGAAACGAAAAACAGCCGTGATTCAAAGTATTGAAACTTTACAACTGAGCCAACATTTGATTGTTGCCTTAGATGACAAAGAAAAAGCCGAATGTGTAGCGAGCGCAGTGCAGTCTTTACAAGGTTTGGCAGATCAGTGGAACTGATGTATCCCATAGCAGCTCGCTGCTATGGTCATGCTCGATCTAAAATAAAATACCCCAACCCCTTCCTCTCTATTTTCTGCACGCACATACATTCAAAATGCTTTTTTTGTCACATAATAGAATAGACTCTATACTGTAGCATCAGGCTTTATTTAAAAAATTCATGTGCTTTCTTCACAGTTTCTCTGCATTTAATGGCTAAAGTATGAACTGTGAAATAGAGATGAGAAATGAGGGGTTTACATGAAAAAGATTTTGACAGTTCTGGCAATGTCTTTCAGTGCTTTACTTGGCAGTAATTTAGCGACTGCTGCTCCTCAATTTGATCGGGATCATGCGGAACACCCGCGTTATCAGGCACAAAATAAACGTGAATTTCGTGCCAATATGGAAGAGCGCGTACAAGACAAGCGTCGTATGCGTGAAGAACGTGGTGTAAAACGCTTGCAGCAACATAAGTGGCAAACGGGCTATGTCATGCCGCAGCACTATCGTGGCAATGGCTATAAGGTCGATTATCAAGATCACGACCTGCCTAGACCTGAACGCAAACAACAATGGTATAAAATTAATCAGGACTATATTTTAGTCGATTTGGAAAACCATCATATCTTGCGTATTGCAGGTTCTTGACATCCTCCCCCCTTAAAAGAGGGTGATTCCTACAGCTAGACGCTTATGCCCAAGCGCAAGTATTTTTAAAACTGTATTTACACAGAATTATTTACACCCTCATGCTTAAAGCTAAATTAACATAATCAGCTTATACGCAATTTCAATTTACCCCATATTATTCAATATCTTAGAAAAATCATAAAGCCCAAGTATATATCTGGGCTTTTTATAGATTCTTTACTTTCCACGGTAATCCCTTCAAAAGAATAGATAACCAAGCACATCTTGGTTTCTCATCTTGCAAAGCGGTACATCCATTCTCCTAGTTTTCTCCATCAAATTCACAATTCAGCCAACTATCCACCATCGTTTCTCTTGAGTTCTGCATTAATTTGAATGCATCAACTCAATATTCAAAAGAAACCGAAGGTAAACACTCATGAAAAAAGCGCTCAGCATTCTTGCCCTGTCTGTAACGGCCATCCTGACAACTTCTGCAATGGCTGCACCAGACCACCGTTATGATGACCGTCGCCATCAAGCCAGTGCTACTTATAAACATCACAGCAACCACTGGGACAATCAACGTCAGCATACGCAATGGGAGCAAAAACGTTATAATCAGAAACGTGTGAATCCAAGCCGTGACTGGCGTGTAGGTCAAAACTTCCCACGTGGCTATGAAATTTCACGCAATAAAGTCAGTGACCGTGAAGCACGTCGTTTACCCAATACAGGTCGTTACCAACAATGGTACAAAATCAATGGTGACTATGTCCTGATTAATGAACGCACGCATCGTATCATTCGCATTATTGGCTAAAAGCATATTTCGACCTCAACGATGAGTTCGCATATTCCCAACACCTGAATCACCATTCAGGTGTTTTTTTATATTTAGACTTCCGCTACAGATTTTTTTGATTAGAATCAAAGACAGCACTCGATCATTGAAATAGGCCAGCGCATGACTTCAGCAGAAAACCCACACAGCACAACCTTACAATATGTGCATTGGTTTCGACATTCTGCGCCTTACATCAATGCCCATCGTAATAAAACTTTCGTGATCATGTTCGATGGCGAAGCGGTGCTGCATGAAAATTTTCAGCATATTATTCACGATATTGCCCTGCTGCATTCGCTGGGAATTCGTCTGATTTTGGTCCACGGCGCGCGTCCACAAATTAATCAAAATCTGAAATTCAGCCAAATTGACACCCCTTTTCATTTACAACGTCGTGTCACCACACGTGAATCTTTATCCTGTGTGATGAATGCGGTGGGTTCAATTCGTCTGCAAATTGAAGCCTTATTGTCGATGGGGCTGGCCAACTCACCCATGTATGGCGCACGTATCGATGTGGTGTCAGGCAACTTCATTACCGCTAAACCGTATGGCATTCGTGATGGGGTCGATTACCAACTCACAGGTGAAGTCCGCAGTGTCGATACTGATGCCATTCAGCGCCATTTGGAAAACCACAATATTGTGTTGTTAGGGCCTACAGGCTATTCCAGCACAGGTGAGGTGTTTAATCTCTTGGCAGAAGAAGTCGCCACCAAAACTGCCATTCATTTAAAAGCCGATAAGCTCATTTTCTTAGGTGAACAGCACGGATTACTGAATACCGAAGGGCAATTGCAACGTGAAATTCACCCGCAACACTTAAATCAATATATTCAAGCTGCGCAACAGCATCATCCTGAATTGGCACTGCACTTAAATGCAGCACAAGAGGCTTCGCTCAACGGCGTGCATCGTGTGCACCTGATTTCTTATGCTTATGATGGTGCATTATTAGAAGAGCTATTTACCCGCGATGGTTCAGGCACCATGGTCAGTGATGCGCATTATGAAGAAGTGCGTACAGCCAATATTCAAGATGTGGGCGGTCTGATTCGACTATTACGCCCTTTAGAAGAAGAAGGTGTATTAGTCTATCGCTCACGTGAACGTCTGGAAAATGAAATTGGGCAGTTTGCAGTGATTGAGCGAGATGGCATGATTCTAGCCTGTGCTGCCCTATACCCTATTCCTACCACAGGCAATGAATTAAGGTCTGCTGAAATTGCCTGCGTAGCCGTGCATCCTGCGTATCGTAAATCGAATCGTGGCCGCCAAATTCTGGATTATTTAGAAGATAAAGCCAAAGCCATGGGTATTCAGCAGTTGTTTATTTTGACTACCCGCACCGCACACTGGTTTTTAGAACAAGGCTTTTCCCCTGCCAGTGTCGATGAACTGCCCGATGCCCGTCAGGCCTTATATAACTATCAACGCAACTCCATTGTCTGCAAAAAGTCACTATAAAGTGACTTTTTGCCTGTAGGCGATATAGCTCAATTTTGCATAAGCTTATGCAACCAGTGCAAAAAAAATACTTCTATTTTGAAAACAAAGCCTTAGCTGTAAATTCACTATATTTATCTCTCAACTTCAATAATAAAAATAAATAATAAAAATCATAAACTTAAAAATAAATGCTGCTAACGATCCCCCCCTGCAATTTGTGCAGTTTTAAACATAAGGTTTGCACTTTTTTATTTATCTCAATTTCTGCTTAGAAATTTCCGATTTATTATTTTTTTCAAAAAACAAACCTGTTTAGCGTATGTGTCATCCAGCCCGCTACACCCTTTGGGGGTTTAATTTCAGGAGCACATTTGCATGTACCCAATTTCGACATCTTTTTTGAAAAAAACGATTCTTACATCTACGGCTTGGGTCGGAATCATGCTGCTCTCAGGCTGTACTCCAAACCAAGCAGCCAATCAAATCACCTTAAATATTGGCTATCAAAAATACGGTATTTTGCCAATTGTCAAAGAACGTGCCGTACTAGAAAACGCCCTTAAAAATCAGAATGTCAAAATTAATTGGGTGGAGTTTCCTGCAGGCCCTCAGCTCTTAGAAGGCTTAAATGTCGGCAGTGTGGTTTTTGGAGAAGCGGGGGAAGCACCGCCTATTTTTGCTCAGGCAGCACAAGCTAACTTGGTGTACGTGGCCAATCAGCCTGCTGCACCTTTGGCTGAAGCATTAATAGCACCCAAAAATTCAAACCTTCAGTCTGTCCAAGATTTAAAAGGCAAACGTATTGCACTGAATAAAGGCTCCAATGTGCATTATCTGCTGTTAAAAGTTTTGCAAGCGCATCAGCTCAAACTTGAAGATATTCATGAGGTGTATTTACCCCCTGCCGATGCCCGCGCTGCATTTGAGCGTGGTGCTGTCGATGCGTGGGTCATTTGGGATCCGTTCTTTGCTGCGGCAGAACAACAGCTCGGTGCACGTGTTCTGGCCACAGGACAAAACTTGGTGAGCAATCATCAGTTTTATTTGGCAGATCGTCAATTTGCCGAAGCTCATCCTGAATTGTTAAACACAGTGGTGCAGCAACTGAATACCACCACACAGTGGATTCAACAACATCCACAACAGGCTGCACAACTCTTAGAAAAACCGACGGGTTTATCGGTCGATATTTTGAGCCGTTCTATTGCCCGCATGGGTTTTGGCGTGCAAAACATTTCTGCGCAAGTAGTTCAACAACAACAGCAAGTTGCAGATGCTTTCTATCAACAAAAGTTAATTCCACAAAAAATTGACATTCAAGCTGCAATTTTAAAACCCACAACAAGCACATCGCCATAAAACAAAAAATCAGGACAGTTAAATGAAAGCGCTACAAACATTCACATTATTTAGTTTAGGTCTGTTCAGTCTAGGCTTCACAGGCTGTGAAAAAATTTCAGCCAATGCTGATTCAGCAAAAAGTTCGGCTGCCCCTCTACAACATCTGAGCATTGGTTACCAAAAGTCTGCTTTAAATTTACTGGTTGCTCGTCAGCAAAAGTTATTTGAGCAGCAGCTGCCCAATGTCAAAGTTGACTGGAAAGAATTTCCTGCTGGCCCACAAATGTTAGAAGCCTTGGCGGTGGGTGCTGTCGATTTTGGCTACGTGGGCAATACCCCACCAATTTTCGCCCAAGCTGCAGGCAAAGATATTCGCTATGTCGGTTATGAAGTGGTGACCCCAAATTCACAGGCCTTGGTTGTTCCATCGGGCAGTCTGATTCAATCTTTGCAAGATTTAAAAGGCAAACGCATTGCCGTGCAAAAAGGCTCTAGTGCACATGAATTATTGGGCAAAATATTAAAGCAAGCCCAGCTAAACTGGAAAGATATTCAACCTATTTGGCTTGCGCCTGCAGAAGCTCGTGCAGCATTTGATAAAAACAGCATTGATGCTTGGGTCATTTGGGATCCATTTTTAAGTGCTGCCAAGCTCGATGCGCAAGCACAGGTCTTGATTGATGGCACAGCATTCCCAAAAAGTTATGCCTTCTATATTGGCAATCCGAAATTTATACAACAGCACCCTCAAGCAGTCAGCAAGGTTTTAGCAAGCTTGAATGCTGCAGATCAATGGATTCTTCAGCATCAAGATCAGGCTTTGTCTATTTACACCCGAAGTACAGGTTTAGCACCACATATTGCCACACCCGTATTTCAGCAACGCTTAAAACCCTCTCCAATTTACCCGCTGAATGCACAGGTGATTCAATCTCAACAACGCATTGCCAACAGCTTTCAGCAAGACCAACTGATTCCACAGTCTATCCAAATTCAAAGTGTGGTTTGGAAAGACCACCACAGCATTACACCTTAAACATACACAACAAGGATATTAAGATGAAAATTTTTTGGTTTATTCCTACTCACGGTGACAGTCGTTATTTAGGTACTAACAAGGGCGCTCGCCAAGTCGATCATGCCTATATGAAACAAATCGCACTGACTGTTGAACATTTGGGTTATGAAGGGGTTTTAATTCCTACAGGCCGTTCTTGTGAAGATCCGTGGATTACTGCAGCCAGTCTGATTGACGCCACACAAAAGCTCAAATTTTTGGTGGCATTACGTCCGGGTATTACCACACCTGCGTTGGCGGCACGCATGACTGCAACCTTTGATCGACTCTCACATGGTCGCCTTTTACTGAATTTGGTCACAGGTGGCGATGAACAAGAACTCAAAGGTGATGGACTCTATGAAGATCACAGCACCCGTTATCAAACAGCGGCAGAATACACCCATATTTGGCGTGAAATTTTAAGTCGCTCACATACAGGTGAGTCCTTCAGTTTTCATGGCAAACGCTTACAGGTTGATGATGCAAAATTGTTATATCCACCTGTGCAGCATCCACATCCGCCACTATGGTTTGGTGGTTCCTCTGAAGCAGCCATTGAGCTGGCCAGTGAACAGGTGGATACCTATTTAACCTGGGGTGAACCACCTGCTGCAGTCAAAGAAAAACTTGAGCTATTAAAAGCTAAAGCGGCTGCTAAAGGACGCAGTTTAAATTACGGCATTCGCTTGCATGTGATTGTTCGTGAAACCAATGCCGAAGCATGGCAAGCAGCAGAAGACCTGATTCAATATGTAGATGATGCCACCATTGCCGCAGCACAGGCTAAGTTCCAAGCCATGGACTCGGTTGGACAACGTCGCATGGCGGCATTGCATCAAGGGAATCGTAGCCAGCTAGAAGTATCACCAAACCTTTGGGCAGGTGTTGGTTTGGTCCGTGGTGGAGCAGGGACGGCCTTGGTGGGTGACCCTGAAACGGTGGCAGCTCGCATTCAGGAATATGCAGACTTGGGCATCAGTACCTTTATTTTTTCTGGTTATCCGCATTTGGAAGAGTCTATTCGCTTTGCCGAGTTGGTTTTCCCACTGTTGCCACTGGAAACCCAAAAGAAATTGGCTCAACCTAATTTAACTGGCCCTTTTGGTGAAATTGTAGCAAATCAATATGTACCTGCTGCCCATGCATCTGCACAGCGTAAACTGGAGCAAGTCGAATGAGTCAGCAAATACCCTCAAGTTTAGGCAAAGCGCAAAAGGTTTCACGTGGAACATTGATTGGACAACAACTACTGCCATGGTTGTTCCCCATCGCTTTAATTACCTTGTGGCAACTGGCCTCAAGCACTGGCCTTTTACAAAGCCGCATTTTACCTGCACCAAGTGCTGTACTCAGTGCTTTTTGGACATTACTTAGCAGTGGCGAATTGGCGCAACACGTTCAAGTCAGTGCAGGGCGTGCCCTGCTGGGCTTGCTGATTGGTGGTGGATTAGGGCTGCTGTTAGGCTTACTCAACGGCTCATCTAAAACAGCCTCGACGCTGCTTGACACCACCTTACAAATGATTCGCAACATTCCAGCACTGGCACTGATTCCATTGGTAATTTTATGGTTTGGAATTGATGAAACAGCCAAATTATTTTTAGTTGCTGTGGGGGGTATTTTTTCCAGTCTATATCAACACCTACCACGGAATTCGTTCTGTAGATTCACAGTTGCTGGAAATGGGTAAAAGTTATGGGCTCACCCGCTGGCAATTGTATAAAGACATTATTTTACCCGGGGCGATGCCGTCTATTTTAGTCGGTTTACGTTTTTCGCTTGGTTTGGTGTGGGTGCTGTTAATTGTGGCAGAAACAATTTCTGCTCAGGCAGGCATTGGCTATATGACCATGAATGCACGCGAATTCCTACAAACCGATATTGTACTGGTGGGCATTTTACTTTACGCCTTGCTGGGTAAACTGGCCGATGTGTTCGCAGTACTGTTAGAAAAATATTTACTACGCTGGCATTCAGCCTATCAAAAATAAGGATTATCTCCATGACAGATCTAAGCTTGGGACGTCATGTACACAGCACAGACTTCCCTCACCAATCTCCAACTGCGCAGCACAACAATGCAATGGGTGCAGAAATTCTCATTGAACAACTGCACAAGTTTTATGGTTCAGTACAGGTTTTAACCGACTTAAATTTACATATTCAGCCTGGTGAGTTTCTGGCAATTGTTGGACGCAGTGGCTGTGGTAAAAGTACCCTGCTGCGTCTGATTGCCGATCTTGAACAAGCCAGCTACGGTTCCATTCAATTTAAGTCAGCACGACATATTCGGGAAGGCATTACATCCGATGATATACGGGTCATGTTCCAAGACCCTCGCCTATTGCCTTGGCGTAATATCCAACAGAACGTACAACTAGGTTTGGCCAACACTCAGCATGCAGAAGCCGCCAACTTACTTGAAAAGGTCGGTCTACAAGCGAAGGCCGATTTATGGCCAAGCCAACTTTCTGGAGGACAACGACAACGTGTCGCTTTGGCACGTGCTCTGTCACATCGACCACGTATTTTATTGCTTGATGAACCCTTAGGCGCATTAGATGCCCTGACACGTTTAGAAATGCAGAACCTGATTGAGCAACTTTGGCTCGAACAAGGTTTCACTGCCATTTTAGTCACGCATGATGTCAGTGAAGCCGTACAACTGGCTGATCGGATTATTTTGCTCGATCAGGGACGTATTGCCCAACAGTTTCAGGTGCCACTGGCTCGACCACGTCAAAAAAGTGTGCAATTTGCTGCATTAGAACAACAGGTCTTAAGTGCAGTATTGGCAACTGAATAATCTTGACGCTAACAATGGGCTCGACTCTCCCATTGTTAGGGCAATGCAAATGCTAATCCATTCCTCTTGATTAAGGCACTCGATTCATTCTTTAATTTTTTTAAATAAACCCAAGCTTAAGCACCGTAAAACTTCACTTTTACCATTTACAAATAAAATCAACAAACGCTAATCATTCAGTCAAAAAATACACAAGCAAATATACTCCCCCACCCTAATTGGTTTTTTGGCTGATTGCATAGCTAAGCTACAGAATAAATTATAAATATTTTAAAAATACATCTTTTAATGATGCACAAGACTGACGATTTGCCGTACAATTAATAATTCCCTTTTTTCATTGTTTTAAAATTACGAATGGAACAAAAAAAGAGTACACAAAAACGCCATCAGCTTCTCAATGCTGCACTCGACGTATTTTCCTTATACGGGTTTAGCGGTGCAAGTTTGGATGAAATCGCACAAATTGCAGAAATGCATAAGTCGAATATTTTCTATTATTATGAAAATAAAGAGGCGCTCTATGTTGAAGTACTGACCACAGTACTGCAAAAATGGCTTGCGCCTTTACAAATGCTTGAAGCCGAACTTGAGCCAGAAGAAGCGATTACCAATTATCTGTTACAGAAAATTGAGGTTTCCCGTACTCAACCGAAAGCATCACGTCTATTTGCTTTAGAAGTGATTCAAGGTGCGCCACATATTCAGGAAATTATAAAAGGTCCTCTGAAAAAACTGGTAAAACGTAAAGCCAAGGTCATTACCATGTGGCAAGAGCAAGGCAAACTGTCTAAACAGATTGACCCTGAACTGCTCATTTTGAATATTTGGGCCATTACCCAAAACTATGCTGACTTTGCCACGCAAATGGAAATGGTCACAGGTAAAACCTTGCGTAACCGCAGTATGCTACAACGTGTTTTACAACACACGGTTCACATGATGCTGTACGGTATTGTGCCTCGTCAGGACGAAATCAACGCTACAGAAGCCGCTGTTATCACGGCTGAACCTGTACAGGAAGCGCAAGAATAATCGCGCCAACCTGAACAAATATCCGAATTTAGCTCACGACCCTAGTTTTTACTCGGGTCGTGGCGTTTTGGGCAACTGCATTACTTAATACTTTGATATAACGATAATAATTTTTGTGCGCCTAGCAACAAGTTTTCTTCCCAGTCCAAATGCGCCGTATCATTGGCACCATCGGTAATATATTTGACCGACAACATGCGCACACCTAGTTTTTTACAGACTTTGGCAATCGCATAGCCTTCCATATCGACCAGCTGACACGGCACTTTCGGCGTCCCCGTTTCAAAACTATCGCCTGTACCGCAAATTCCGTTAGGTAAATGCTCAAAATAGCGTTCCAGATGAATTTCTGCAGGATGCTCCTGATCCATAGGCGTCACCCCCACCTGAAAACCCAACGGTGAAACATCCATATCCCGCTGCACAAACTGACTCACCTCCACCAAAGCATGCGCATCAAAATGGGAGCTGCCCGCAGTGCCTAAATTGAGCAAGGTTTTACAGCCTGTTTTCTGAATCACTTCAAAGGCTTTAAATGCAGCATTCACTTTACCAATGCCGCTGTAATGCACCTGAATCCCTGCTTGCTCAAACAAGCCTTTAGACTCACTGGGCAATGCCATAATTAAAGCAAAATCAGAATTCATAGCCATCTACTCGTGCAGTTCATTAAAACTGCTCCATTAGAAAAGAAATTTGAATGCGGTGCAAACCCCATTGTGATTTACAGATTTAATTGTCGGATTTTGCCTGATTTTTCGATAATTTTTCAGGTTAAAAACACAACAACAAGACGAAAGCGCGAGAATATGGCAATATATAGCTCTTACAAATTTTCAACCTTCATTCGACCATGCAGCTGCTCCGCCTGAATGCTTTATCTTCTACAACTGACTTAGCTCAAACTGCCGTGACCATTGGCAATTTTGATGGCGTGCATGTCGGTCATCAGGCGATGATTCAACAACTCAAAGCAGTGGCTGCCGCACAACAACTAAAAACCGTGGTGATGCTATTTGAACCGCAACCACTGGAATTTTTTAAAGGTTATGATGCCCCGCCACGTATCAGTTCTTTGCGGGAAAAAGTTGAATATCTGACCGAATTGGGCATCGACTATATTGCAGTGGCCAAGTTTGACAATCACTTCCGCAGTTTAAGTGCCGAAGCCTTTGCCCACCTTTTAAAAAATAGTTTAAATGCCACACATTTGGTTTTGGGTGATGATTTTCATTTTGGCAAAAACCGTCAAGGCAACAGTGATTTTTTACGTGACTTTGGTTTTCAAGTTACCAATTTAAGCACCGTAAATTTATCGGGTGAACGGGTCAGCTCCACACGTATTCGCCAAACCCTACAAGCAGGCGACTTGGCTCTCGCTGCCCAACTGCTCGGACGTCCTTATAGTATTACGGGGCGCGTACAATATGGCGATCAAATTGGTCGTACCCTGGATTTCCCCACCATTAACGTACGTTTAAACCGTCATCGTCCTTGTTTGAACGGTATTTATGGCGTTGAAGTGGTCTGCGAAACCACCTCCTTAACCAACACAGTTAGCAATGCACATCCTAGCAAAGTAGGTGTTGCAGGCTACAGCCCAAACAGTTTATTTGGTGCAGGGCATGTCGGAACACGTCCTGCCATCAAGCAAGAACATCCCGAATGGCGATTAGAAGTACATTTCCCCAATGTTTCTGCTAATCTGTATGGCTTGTTAATGCGGGTCACGTTTTTAAACTATTTACATGGCGAAAAAAACTACCCTTCGCTTGAAGCACTCAAAGCGGGAATTGATGATGATGTTGAAAAACTTCTTGAATTTCGACAAGATCATCCCGATTTCCCTTTTTAATTTTACCCTGAATATTTAATGTAAAACGCGTCAGTCCATGGGCTGATTCAACTGGAAGACAACTTGCATGAGCGATAAGCAAACTCCTGAAAATGCAGTGGATTATAAAGCCACGCTGAACCTCCCAGGTACTGAATTTGCAATGAAAGCAAATCTGGCAGTACGTGAAGCGAAATGGTTAGAAGAGTGGTATGCCGACAACATTTATCAGCAGATTCGTGCATCGCGTATTGGCAAGAAAAAATATGTGCTTCACGATGGCCCTCCATACGCCAATGGTCAAATCCACTTAGGTCATGCGGTCAACAAAGTCCTCAAAGACATCATCATTAAAAGCCGTGTCATGGATGGCTATGATGCCCCTTATGTTCCAGGCTGGGACTGCCACGGTCTACCAATTGAGCTCAAAGTAGAAGAAAAAGTCGGTAAAGTTGGCGTTAAAGTTGATGCCTCAACTTTCCGTAAAGCCTGCCGTGAATATGCTTACACCCAAGTTGAATTACAGAAAAAAGACTTTGTGCGTATGGGCGTATTTGGTGATTGGGATAACCCTTACCTCACCATGAATTTCAAGCAAGAAGCCGACATCGTGCGTTCATTGGGTGCAATTGCCAAAGCAGGCCATATTGAACCTGGTCTAAAACCTGTGAATTGGTGTCTAGATTGTGGTTCTGCACTGGCAGAAGCCGAAGTTGAATATGAAGATAAAAAATCCGATGCGATTGACGTCGGTTTTGCTGTTGTTGATTTAGCCGATTTATCTGCACGTTTGGGCGTTCAAATTACCGATGCAACAGATATCGTGATTTGGACCACAACACCGTGGACATTGCCTGCCAACCAAGCTGTTGCCTTGCATGCCGAAATTGAATATCAATTGGTAAAAGCACGTAGCGACGAAAAAGCAGCACAAAACTTTATTTTGGCCAAAGAATTAGTACAGTCTGCAACTGAACGCTATGGCTTTAGCAGCTATGAAGTGTTGGCAGACTTTACTGGTGACAAACTTGAAAACCTGATCTTGCAACACCCACTGATTCAAGAGCGTCAAGTACCTGTCATTTTAGGTGAACACGTTACTGCTGCTAGCGGTACTGGTGCAGTACATACCGCACCTGGACACGGTGTGGACGACTATAAAGTCGGTTTACAATACAACCTGAAAGTCGATAACCCGGTTGGTGGCAATGGTGTTTATTTACCAACTGCACCAATTTTTGCAGGCGAGCACATTTACAAAGCCAACCCGCAAATTATTGCGGCTTTGGCAGAAAGCAATAAGCTTTGGGCTCATCACCCAATCAAGCACAGCTACCCACACTGCTGGCGTCATAAAACCCCAATTATTTTCCGTGCCACACCACAATGGTTTATCAGCATGGATAACCAAGGTTTACGTCAAGGTGCATTGAATGCGATCGAAAATGAGATCAGCTTCGTGCCAGATTGGGGTAAAAACCGTATTCAAGCCATGATTGAAGGCCGTCCAGACTGGTGTATTTCACGTCAGCGTACTTGGGGTGTGCCAATTCCATTCTTCGTACACAAAGACACCAACGAATTACACCCTCGCACACCTGAATTGATCGAAGACGTTGCAAAACTGATCGAGCAAGAAGGGATTGATGGTTGGTACAACCGTGAAGCCAAAGACTTCATTGGTGATGATGCCGAGCACTACAATGCAGTGCGCGATACATTAGACGTATGGTTCGACTCAGGGACAACCCACTACGCTGTACTACGTGAGCGTGAAGAACTACAAGACCCTGCCGATCTTTACCTTGAAGGTTCAGACCAACACCGTGGCTGGTTCCAGTCTTCATTGCTGACCTCAATTGCCATCAATGAACGTGCACCATACAAAGGCTTGTTAACACACGGTTTCGTGGTCGATGAAAAAGGCCGCAAAATGTCGAAGTCATTGGGCAATATCATCACCCCACAAGACATCATTAAAGACATGGGTGCAGACGGCTTACGTTTCTGGATCGCATCTGCAGATTACCGCTATGAAATGACTGCAGGTAAGGAAATCTTTAGCCGCGCATCAGATGGTTATCGTCGTATCCGTAATACCTTGCGTTTCTTGTTGGCCAACTTGAATGGCTTTAAACCGTCAACAGATGCGCTTCCTGTAGATCAATTGATTGCTTTAGATCAATACATCCTACAACGTGCCGCAGAAGTACAGAAAACCATTCAGCAAGCCTATGAAGATATGAACTTCCATATCGTAACCAGTGCGCTGACTAACTTCTGTATTAACGATTTAGGTGGCTTCTACCTCGACATCATTAAAGACCGTCAGTACACCACCAAAGCCGATTCTCAAGCACGTCATTCTGCACAAACCGCTTTGTATCACTTGGTTCAGGCTTTCGTGCGCTGGATGGCACCTATCTTAAGCTTTACCGCACAAGAAGCATGGCCGCTAATTCCTGAGCAATCAGAAAAATATGTGTTCACAGCAGAATGGTACGAAATTCCTGTAGCTTCTGAAGCAAACATGTTGGCAGAAGCCGAATGGCAAACTCTGATTGCCGTAAAATCTGCGGTGAACAAATTCATTGAAGCTGCACGTACGGCTAAAACAGTCGGCTCGAATCTGTCTGCAAAAGTTGAACTTTGGGCTAGTGATGAACTAAAAGCCGTCATGGATAAACTGGGCGATGAGCTGCGTTTTGTCCTCATTACCTCTCAAGTGATTGTGAATGGCTTTGATGCAGCACAAGGCGAAGCTTCAGACCTTGAAGGTTTAAATGTGAAAGTCTCTGCGGCAGATGGTGAAAAATGTGTACGTTGCTGGCACGTTTTGCCAGATGTGAATACACATTCTGCACATCCAGGCTTATGCTCACGTTGTATTATCAACCTTCCAACAGGTCAAGGCGAAGAGAGAAAATATGCCTAATCCACAACACAAAAAGGGCTTATTCCAGTTTTATCCGCACAATTTATGGTGGATTGGCTTGTCCATTGTCGCGATTATTCTCGACCAATGGACCAAATGGATTGCAGTCTCGCATCTCAACTATGCAGACCCTGTACCTGTATTGCCCTTTTTGAATTGGACGTTATTGCATAACTATGGTGCTGCCTTTAGTTTCTTGTCTGATGCAGGTGGATGGCAGCGCTATTTCTTTACCTCACTAGCAGGTTTAGTGTCTGTAATTTTTGTATTTTGGCTGATGCGTATGCCAAAAAACATCATCGTACTGCCTTTGGCAATTGCCTTAATTTTAGGCGGTGCGATTGGGAATTTAATTGATCGGGTTAGCCTCGGTTACGTGGTCGATTTTATTCACGTGTATTACAACAACAGCCACTTCCCTGCCTTTAATATTGCAGACAGTGCTATCACCCTTGGCACCATTCTGTTGTTAATTGATACGTTTTTCCTAGAAAAACACCGAATTGAACGTGCGCAGGCGCAACATGACTGAACTAATTAACCCAAATGACGAAACCCGTATTGAAGATGGCTCAAAAGTCGAGTTGCACTTTTCAGTGGCCATTGAAGATGGGGTAGAAATTGACAACACCCGTAGCCGTGCTGAACCTGTTAGCTTGGTGATGGGCGATGGTAGCCTGTTACCAGGTTTTGAAAAGTCATTGTTTGGCTTACGTGCAGGTGACCGTCGTACCGTGAGCCTTCCACCTGAAGAAGCTTTTGGCCCGTGGAACCCTGAAAATGTCCAAACATTTGATACAGTTAAATTTGAACAGCGCCCAATTGAAGGGCACATGATTGAATTTGAAGATAAAGCCAAACAAAGTCTGTATGGCGTGGTTAAATCTGTAAACGATGATGTGACAGAAGTAGACTTTAACCATCCTTTAGCAGGTAAAAATATTACCTTTGAAGTCGAAATTTTTAGAGTGACTCCAGCAGGACAACAAGGCATTAAGTTGATGTAACTGAGCTCAATTTAAACCCATCCTTGCAAAATACACCCCAAGTGAATGATTTTTTTACTTGGGGTATTTTTATTAACACGCTTTCATAAATCATAAATGATCAATAAAATTAGTATTGAAAATCTCTTCGCCTTGGGGAGAAAGCGAGGATGAGGGAGTATTGAATTATGGTCTTAAAAGGATTGATGATAAAAGTCTATTAAATAAGATAATTATTAAATATAATCAATCACTTAAATTTTAATAACCCTCTTTATTGATCTTCATTTTACGAATATACCGTTGTACGTTTTAGCTTACAATAACTGCAGAAAATTGACGCTAGGCAAATCACAGTTTTAATTTTATATTTAATTCATACAGAAACAGGAAGTTTCTAAAAGCAAGAATAACAATAATAAATCAATATAACGGCAGGACGCTGAAAGGTATAACAGGAGTAATACCGAGTAATAAATCTGAAAAAGCCCCGACATGAAGTTGGGGCTTTTTTCTATCCCAAATTTGATTTTTGGGCTTATTTGGCTGTTAATTTTAGTAATCTGGCAGATTTTCCATCTTCTATTACCCAAATATTGCCATCTTTGGCTTGTAACAACCCACGAATTCGTTGTCCCATTGGTAAACGTTGTATTTCCTGCGCAGGCTTTGTTTGTGTATCAACCACAATGATTGCTTGAGACGACAAGCCGCCTAACAATGCTTTATTTTTCCATTGTGGAAACACATCGCCCGTATAAAAAATCAAACTTGAAGGTGAAATTACTGGGGTCCAATCCAACACTGGGGCTTTAAAC
This sequence comes from Acinetobacter sp. A1, assembly GCF_012371315.1. Classification (NCBI taxonomy): domain Bacteria; kingdom Pseudomonadati; phylum Pseudomonadota; class Gammaproteobacteria; order Moraxellales; family Moraxellaceae; genus Acinetobacter; species Acinetobacter sp. A1. The sequence goes on along the minus strand of NZ_JAAZQY010000005.1, from coordinate 2,806 downwards.
TCAGGCCGTGTAGCATGGTCTGGAATAGGCAAGCCATTATAATGATCACCATTTGACACCAAGGGATAACCGTAGTTCTGACCTTTTACAATCACATTCAGCTCATCACCGCCCTTAGGACCCATTTCTGCAACCCATAGCTGTCCTTTAGCATCAAACGCCATACCTAAAGGGTTGCGATGCCCTAAACTCCAGACTTGCTTAGCAATCTCTCCATGTTGCTGAAATGGATTGTCATTGGGTGATGTGCCATCTGCATTTAAGCGCAAAATTTTACCTAAATTACCTTTTAAATCTTGAGCAGGTTCAAACTTTTGCCGCTCACCAGAGCTAATCCATAACTTACCATCAGCACCGAATTGCATACGGTGTGCATAATGCCCCTGCCCAGATACTTTAGGCGTTTGCTGCCAGATTCGCTGAATTTGAGTTAATTTTGGGGCAGATTTTACATCCAATAAAAGCTTGGCTCGAATCACGACAGCACCGTAGCCACCCATGCCTGATTCAGCATAGCTTAAATAAATAAACTGATTCTGCTGAAAATTGGGGTCTAATACGACATCCCCCAAACCACCCTGACCACCATAGGCCACTCGAGGCACAGCTTGAACATCTAAAATTTGGCGGGTTTTGGGATTAAAAAGTTTTAATTTTCCTGCTTTCTCTGTAATTAATAACTGGCCGTTGGGTAATTCTACGAACGCCCATGGTTCATTAAAATCTGCAATAGCGTGTACTTGATAGCTTTGTAAGCTTTGCGGAGAGTTAGATGCTGCAGCAACCGCCTTATTGTGCTGCTCAGTATCTATCTGTGCACTACATCCTGTCGTAAAACACAGTAATAACAACGATGCACATAAACTGCTGCTTTGATATATGTTTCGCATTTTTAGCACCTGTATTGTTTATTGTATTCTTATCACATGACATGATAGTCCATAAATACCAAACCTTATTTAGGCCAAATGTAGGAAAAATTTTAAATTTCAGATATTAAAAGCAAAAAATTAAGGAGCAATGCTCCTTAATTTTAATGTTCAGTGACATTCATGCGTCATTAACTATAAGATCGACTGGCTTTTTTAACCACACTTGGCTCAGTCACTACCTGTGATGTACTTTGTAAACGAATCAATGCCACAGCAATCGCACCAATGACTGCTGGAATTGCGACCGCCAAGAAGTTCATTTTATGCGGCAAATCCATGCCTAAAAGAATGCCAATAATAATTGGTCCTACAATCGCACCAACACGACCAACAGCCGAAGCACAGCCAATCCCTGTAGAGCGAATGGTCAGTGGATAATACTGCGCAACAAAGCTATACAGCAAAATACTACTACCAATCGCCGAAGCACCTGCCATTGCAACCAATAGGTAAATTACAGGCTGTGGTGAGTTAAAGCCTAATCCGACTAGCGAGAAAGCACCTAGCAAGAACATGCCAATAATCACAGGCTTTAGATGGAAACGGTCTGCTAAAATACCACCACCAATAGTACCAATTACAGCACCAATATTCATTGCCATCAGGAACATTAAGCTGTTACCTAACGAGTAACCCGCTGCCATCATCAGTTTTGGTAACCAACTGCCTAAAGCATATACCATCAACAAACACATAAAGAAGCAGCACCAGAACAACAAAGTACTCATACTGCGGCCATTTTTAAATAAGGCTGCAATAGATGCATCTGGCGTTTGAACTTCATTTAAGACAAACTGTGTTTGACTGCTGATATTTTCTTGCGGACTGATCTGCTGAACGATATGACGTGCACGCTCATGTTGTTGCTTTTTCACCAAAAATGTTAATGACTCTGGTAAGAAAAACCACAATAAAGGCAATGCCAATAAAGGCAGTCCTGCAATATAGAACATGATTTCCCAACCAAAACTTGGGGTTAACCATGCACCTAGTAAAGCAGCTAAAATACCACCTACTGCATAACCACTAAACATAGTGGTAACTAAAGTACTACGCATTTTTTGCGGTGCATATTCAGAAGTCAAGGCAACCAAGTTTGGCAGCACACCACCAATCCCTAAGCCTGCAATAAAGCGTAAAATACCAAATTCTGTTGGGGTAGAAGCAAAGCCTCCCCAAAAGGTAAAGCCACTAAATAAAGTCACACAGATCAGAATGACATTTTTACGGCCAATTTTGTCTGCCAACATACCAAATAGCATGGCACCAAACATCATACCCGCCAAGGCAGTACTGGCAAGCATGCCTGCTTGCACAGCGGTCATATTCCATTCTTGCATCAGTAGTGGTAAAGCCACACCGTTAATCGCCAAATCATAACCGTCAAAAATAACGACAAATACGCACCAAAGTACAATTTTTAAATGAAAAGGTTTAAACTTTGCTTGATCCACTACAGCATTCACATTCATTGTTGTTGCTGTCATTTTTCCCTCACCTCCAATTGTGAGATTTTTATTTTATAAAAAATGAATGATTATTCACTTTTGTATATAAAATGAATCATTATTCATTTTTTGTCTACAGCAAAAACTTAACTCTGAATACTTTTCTCAAAAACTTAGACTAAAGTTGTAGATAAACTCGACCAAATAGACTTGAATACACTTCTTATAATTTGCTAGTTATTTTATTTTTCACATGATTTATTGTTTTAAATATCTTATTTTTACTATTATCTCCTTCACTTTATTCCTCCATAAAAAAAACACCCTCAACGTTAGTTGAAGGTGTTTCGAATAATGAGCTGGCGATGACTTACTCTCACATGGGTAACCCCACACTACCATCAGCGCGAAGAGGTTTCACTTCTG
>NZ_JAAZQY010000059.1:0-5029 GCF_012371315.1 Acinetobacter sp. A1 | reverse complement strand
CCACTACTGAATCGACATAGACAAAATGAGCACTTATGCAAATATTTGTCTATATTTTTAGTTATAGTTAATTACTCCACTTTATTTATTTTCAGACAGCAACCAATCAAGAGCGTTCATTTTTACAATACCATTATAATTGGCTTCAGTCCCTATGGTGTCTAAGGTAAGTAAATACTTGGGATATGAATCAGAAATTTTCTGTAATGGACGTAACTCTCGGCTTAGTGTCTCCTCATTGAGAGTTTCTAATGCCACCTGATAATAAGTTAAATTCTGTAAAGTATCGACAGCAACAAAATCAATTTCATATTCATCAACCCGCCCTACATAGACCGTATAGCCTCGTCTGACAAGCTCAAGATAAATCACATTTTCTAAAATATGACCTTGATCAGCATTAGCATCAGGCAACATAATGCGGCGCAATCCGACATCAACTAAATAGTATTTTTCAGAGGATTGTAATAACTCACGCCCACGTACTTTAAATTGTGCGGCGCTATAAAATAGCAAACTGTCCTGTAAGCCCTGAATATAGCGTTTTACTGTTTCAAATGAGATTTTAACCCCACTTGAAACAAAGGTATTTTTAATTTTATTGATGGAAATGGGTGAGCCTGTCACGCTTGCCAAATATCTTGCGACACGCTCGAGAGAGTTAATATCGGCCGTATTCAAACGGGGAATAACATCTTTAAACATTACACTGGCATAGACCGCTTGCAAGTAATCATAGGTTTCCTGCTGGCTGGTCATGGCAAGCGTATAGGGGAAACTACTGCGCGTGTACATGGCATACAAATCACGATTGGATAATTGTTGGATGATCGGATTATTTTCAATATGCCACTGTTTAAACTCTTGGAATGACAAGGGTAAAACATGTTGCTCGATATAGCGTCCTGTGAGTAACGTCGCAAGTTCTCCACTCAGAAAGAATGCATTTGAACCTGTAATATATAAATCGATATAATCCCGAACATATAAAGAGTCGACTACTTTTTCAAAATTGGTAACATGTTGTATTTCATCTAAAAAAACATAGTTTTTCTTGCTTTCATCAACTTTTGACAGTACATAATCATGTAGTTTGCGGTAATCGGTAAGTTCTTCAAATTCCATAAATTCAAAGTTGATGGCAATGATGTTTTCGGCTTGTACACCCTGTGCTTTTAAGTCTTGTTGAAACATCGCCAACAAGGTGGATTTTCCAGAGCGACGTACACCTGAAAGCACTTTAATAACATCACGGTTTTGCCATGTATTCAGAAATTTTAAGTAGCTATCACGTCGAATATTAGTTTTTCTCATTGTTTACACTTAAACTCTAAAGTTTTAATTGATTCTATCAAAGTTTAGATACCAAGTGAAAACATATTTAATTACAAAGAAAGTTTCTAGTTCATGTGAGCTATTTAAAATTCTAAACTGCTTTTATAGCAGTTTAGAGACGCTAATCACGGCAAGCTCCAAGATACCAGATCTACTCTTTAGACGAAATTTGGTAGGTTTTTTTATCGACGACATAAATCCGAATTCTGTATTTTTGATTATTTTCTATGTCATGTTATGTCATTGCTGCTACGACTTATCTGCTATACAAATTGAGTGAATAGTAAATTGCATATTCCTATGTAAATCTACCCCCTATTCCTATTTGCACCCTACCATTCATTTCTGTTCGTATAAGCCACTAGGCATGCCAAACTCTTGATTAATGGTATCAATATTGATACTATTAATCATTGGCACTATTGAGCATTTAAATGGCAAATCTTGATCAACTTATAGAACAAATGCGGAATAATCCAAAAAATATCCGCTATGTCGATTTACTCAAGGTTTGTAAGCAATATTTTGGTGAACCAAGACAAACAAGTGGTAGTCACACGGTATTTAAAACACCGTGGCAAGGCGATCCTCGTATTAATCTTCAAGATGATAGCGGAAAGGCTAAACCTTATCAGGTTAGGCAAGTATTAGCTGCACTTGATAAACTTAAAACATTGTGAGGTGTCAAATGGATAGCAAACAATTTACTTATCGTGTTACATGGTCAGCAGAAGATAATGAGTATGTTGGTCTATGTGCCGAATTTCCGTCACTGTCTTGGCTCGATGCAGAACAATCTAAAGCATTTTCAGGGATTGTTGATCTTGTTGCTGAAGTTGTAGCAGATATGATCAGCAATAATGAGAAATTACCTGTACCGCTTTCAGAAAAAAAGTATAGCGGACGGTTTGCTGTTCGTGTTCCATCAATGGTTCATCAAAAACTAGCACTTGAAGCTGCGGAGCGTGGTGTGAGTATGAATCGTTTGGTATCGGCAAAATTGGCTATGTAGTTTTATATCTTGATGGTCTACTTGGAATGAGAATGACTGGTAGACCTTGACTTCCTCACCTCCCTAAACGGAGGTGATTCCTACTGCTAGACGCTTAAGCCCAAGCGCAAGTATGTTCTTAGAACTATTTAAATCCCGATCATTGGTATTTAAACAGTTTTCACTGAACCGTACCGGGTTTGTCGGAGACTTTTTTATTTAAGTTAGGCCGCCTGACCTAACGGGTTAATCTTATCATAGTACATTGCTTCAAACTCAAAAGGCGATACATAACCCAGTGCACTGTGTACACGCTTTTTATTGAACCAATCTACCCAGTTTAATGACGCAAGTTGTACATCCGTTAAACCTTGCCAATCTGCTTTTAAATATTCAATCACCTCTGTTTTGTATAAGCCATTCACCGTTTCAGCCAGAGCATTATCATATGAATCACCAGTTGTACCGACTGATGCTCGTAAATTTGCTGCTTCTAAACGATTGGTATAACGAATGGAAAGATATTGCACACCTCTGTCGGAATGATGAATCACGTTCTTTGGCAAGCCTCGATCATACAATGCTTGCTCAAGTGCATCGAGCACCATGTCTGTATTCATACGTGTTGATACTTTCCATCCAACAATTGCTCGTGAGAACACATCAATAATAATGTTAGCGGCAGTGTAAAAATGACCCCCTAATGGCATTTAAAAACTGACCCCCTTGGTTAATATAGCGGTCATTTTGGACTGCTCAACATGTTAACTTTGGAGCAAGCAGTGACAATCCAAATACTTCATCAGCAAGGTAAATCTATTAAAGCCATTACTCGTGAACTGGGGGTGTCCAGAAATACCGTACGTAAATATTTACGGCAAAACACCACACCTCAGTATCAGCGTATACAGCCTAGAATAAGTATCCTTGACCCATATAAACCCTATTTACTCCAACGTGTAAACGCAGCTCATCCTGAATGGATTCCTGCTGTTGTGCTCTACCAGGAAATTTTAAGGTTGGGATATCCAGGAAAGATCAGGATCTTGAGGGAATATCTTGCAACATTAAAACCAGTTGCTAAACCGGAACCGATCATTCGTTTTGAAACCCAACCTGGCCAACAAATGCAGGTGGATTTCACCACAATTCGACGCAACAACACGACTTTGAAAGCCTTTGTCGCAACATTAGGGTATTCCAGAGCGACTTTCGTGAAATTTTATGATCATGAACGTACGGATGCATGGATCGATGGTCTAGAAAATGCATTTCAGTTCTTTGCAGGAGTACCTCAAGAAATCCTGTTTGATAACGCTAAAACGATCATGATTGAACGGGATGCCTATCAGGAGGGGCAGCATAAATGGAATCCCAAACTGCTCGACTGCGCCAAGAAATACAGCTTTCGTCCTCGCGTATGTAAGCCCTACCGTGCACAGACCAAAGGCAAAGTTGAACGCTTTAATGGATACCTCAAATCAAGCTTTATTGTGCCATTGAAAGCAAGCCTGAAGACTTCGGGTTTACTGTTAGATGTTGATGTCGCCAATGCCCACATTGGCCGGTGGCTGCATGAAACCGCCAATCAGCGAATTCATGCCACCACGCAAGAAAAACCGGCTGTTCGACTGCAACAAGAGCAGCAAAAATTTACGCCATTACCACAATCAGATACGGGTTCTGGCACTGTACCTGTTGCAGCAGCACAGCATGTCATGCCCTACGAGAGTTTGCAGCATCCCTTATCGGTATATGACCAGTTGCTGGGAGTTTCCTGATGAATCTGCAATACGACCGTATAGAGCAGCTTTGCCAAAAACTCAATCTGCCTGCCATCGCATCACAATGGTCACATCATGCACAACAAACATTAGGTCAGGATGGAAGTTATGCCGACTTTGTTGAAGCGATCTTGACGCATGAATATGCTGCCAGGCAACAGCGCAGCCAGCAGGTACTGATGAAACTCTCAGGCCTGCCTCAAGTCAAAACCCTGGAAGACTATGATTTTAATTATGCCCTAGGTGCCCCTAAATCACAGGTGATTGAACTGTTCAATCTGAGCTTTATTGCTAGAGCAGAAAATGTGGTGTTTCTCGGGGCTAGCGGAGTAGGAAAAACGCACTTATCTATGGCATTAGGCTATAAGGCCATCATGAACAACATTAAGATCAAGTTCATTACCGCAGCGGATTTAATGCTGCAACTGAGTACAGCCTATCAGCAAGGTAAACTGAAAACCTATATGCAACGTGCGGTACTGGGACCAAAGTTACTGATTATCGATGAAATTGGTTATTTACCGTTTGGACGTGAAGAGGCGAATCTGTTCTTTAACGTGATTGCCAAGCGTTATGAAAAAGGCAGTACGATATTGACGAGTAACTTACCCTTTAGCCAATGGTCTAAGTCATTTGCGGATGATGTTACGTTGACCGCTGCGATGTTAGATCGGCTATTACATCACTGTCATATGGTACAAATATCGGGTGAGAGTTATCGTTTGAAGGATAAAAAAAGAATTGGGATTCAGCCCCAGGTTGAAACTTAATACGAGATCAAAGGGGTCAATTTTACTTTGCCATTTGTAAGGTAAAAGGGGTCAATTTAGAGATGGATTCGAAAATTTGAACAACTCCTATAAGTGATATTCTGCTCCTCAAATGATGTTATAAACATCAATATATGGAGTATTTTATG
>NZ_JAAZQY010000058.1:0-5434 GCF_012371315.1 Acinetobacter sp. A1 | reverse complement strand
CGTTTTTTAGCAACAGGAGGTGTTGCTGAATATATATCCATGTTCATGGATTAAGTCCCCACTTGTTTTTAGGTGGGGACTAAATTAAGGCTTATAGGATCGCTTGGTAAGGCTGTGTTAGCCGGATGCTTACTTTCTTTTACCTTAATAACGGATTTGTTTAACGGCAGCATACTTTTTGAAACACCACCAAACTATTTATATTCCACCAGCATATAAATTTCCCTATCGGAAAATCTGATAGGAATTGATTATTTTGATACAAAACGTGAAAACTGGGAGTGATTATATGGACATATATAATATTTCCGGATAAATATAAACCACTCCACAAGAAGAAAGGCAGAATTTAATCTCAGTCTGAAGTAATAGTACTATCAAAGACCAAATGTTAAGACGCATACTTAAGAAAGCAAATTTCAATAATGCATGAGGATGTAATTAGTTTGACGGGACTAAAAAAGTGTAGCAACTTGCTACACTTTTTCGCTTTTTTGAATCAGCTGTTTTAAGAAATCTTCTAATTGTAAAAGACTGGCTTCGTCAATTTTCGAGATATTCAGAGAAACTTTAAGCTGTTTTTGATTCAGTTTGATATTCCCCGCAATCTTACCAGCATATTCAATTTTTCTGACCACGGATGTTGTGGTCAGTTTTTCTGGATTCTGACTCAATAGTTTTTCAGCATAAGTAGTAACTTTGCTTTGCTCGAGTTTTTTGTCTTTTAATTTTTCCCAAGCTCCGAGTAAGGCCATTTCGGCTTCAGAGAGTTGTTCAAGATGATCCGATAGAAATTTTTTGAATGCAGTTGCAGCAGTACGGCCTAGCAAGCCCGGTTCCACATCAAGGTCATTTAAAATTGCTTGCGGCAGTTTTTCGTATGCTAAATACTTGTACATATCTTCGCGATTTAAACCCAGTGAATTGGCTAAACGTTGCTTGTTTTTCTTTAATTTCTCATCAAGTGAGTTCAAGCCAATAAAAATCTCATAATCTGTCAGATCCTGACGCTTTAAATTCTCTGCCAGGGTTAACAAAGATGCTTCTACATTATTTGCATCAATTATAATGGCTTCAATCACAGACTTTCCGAGTAATTGATGTGCCCGTAAGCGTCGCTCGCCTGCAATCAGTTCATATTTCAGATTATCCAGTTTACGTACTGTAATGGGCTGCAAAAGGCCGATTTCATTAATAGAATCCGCCAGTTCTTTTAACTGTGACTCTTCAAATATTTTACGCGGCTGGTTTGGACTTCGGCTGATATCCTCAATAGGGACATTACGTCTAAACTCTTTCGGCTCTTTAATATTGTCTTTCTGTGCTTGCTGATGTTTTTCTGTATTCTGTTTCAGTTTCTGAGCTAAAAGCTCTTTGGTGCTTGCCATAATGCTCTCAGGTTTTAATTTTCACTACAATTTCATTGGCAAGGCTTTCAAAAGCCTTACGTACTTTTGAATTTTTTTCTACTTTCAAAAGTGGTTGTTGCAGAATCGCTGCTTGATTGACTTTAGTACTTTGAGGAATTGTGGTTTCTAAAATTTTACCTACCTGTTTCAAGGCTTCATCCCGAATCAGCTTACAGACATTCTGACGTTCATCATGCTTAATTAGTAAAGCGCCTAAAAGCTCTAAATCTGGATTAATACGTTTGATTTTTTCAAGATGATTTAAAAGATCTGTTACCCCATACAATCCATATTGTGATCCTGATTCGATAGGGATAACGACATGTGTTGAAGATGCCAAGGCATTGCTGGTTAATAATTTAAGGCTAGGTGGACAGTCGATCAATATAAAATCATAAAGATCTTTTAATAGTTTTAACTTGATATTTAACTCTTCAGAAGGACGGGGAGCTTCTTCTTTTAGTTGATCTTCAGTTTTTCCTAAATTTAAGGAACCATAAATTAATGATACTTTTTCAAAGTTCGTTTCTTCTTGTAATGCATCTGCCAACAACGAAATATCGCCCACTAGTAATTCTGCTGTAGTGACAGCAATTTCGCTTGGATGTTGGATCCCAATGTGTAAACTTGCGTTTGCTTGAGGATCTAAATCAATGACTAAAACTTTGTAGCCCAGATTGGCAAGTTCTGAGGCTAGGTGTACAACAGTCGTTGTTTTGCCACATCCGCCTTTATGGTTAGCAACAGTAATAATTTTTGCAGACATGCGTGTCAGATGCTTCCTTATTTCAATGTTTAGTAATATAAATAACTTTCATTCATCTTACTATAGTTTTTAAATTTATAAATCCTATTTATTCAGCTGTAAAACAACTTAAAAAATAAATTTTTAACTAAGCTAGCTTAATTAAAAATTAGAATAATTAGTTATTTAGCTAATTAATAATTAGGATCATATTTTTATTATATAAAACAAATGCTTGTAACTTTAAAAGTGGAAGGTTTGTCACTATAAAGTGGAAGGTTTGTCACTATAAAGTGGAAGGTCTGTCACCGTAAAGTGGAAGGTCTGTCACTATAAAGTGGAAGGTTTGTCACTATAAAGTGGAAGGTCTGTCACTAGGGTGGAAGGTTTGTCACTACTATTTTTAGAACTGCTATTTTTATTTAAAAATAATATAAAAAACAAATATTTAAGCTGTTAATAAAGTCTCATAACTAAGCTTTAAAGGTGGAAAGATTGTCACTGTATCTTCTTAACCTGTGGATAATCTGTTTTTATTGGATATTTCCTGATGATTATATGTGCAGTTATACCTTTTAAATCTAACAAAAAGGTGGAAGCCTTGTCACATCAGGGTTTTTATCTGACTTAACCTAACTAGACCTGAATGAAAAAAGTAAAAATAGACCTTCTGAACTGTAATTTCGAGACTAAAGGTGGAAGGTCTGTCATCATGAGGTGGAAAGATTATAATTAATTCCACTTTAAGTGCAGGAAATCGGCTAAAATGCTTCTTTTTGATGACAAACTTTCCACTTTTAGAATATTGTGGTGAAAGTCTTGAAAGTTTTTCCACTTTTGTATATAAAAACTAAGTTAAATTATAAATATCACGGTTATGACAGAATCTGAACCATTGCAAGAAGAATCGAATTATATTCCTTACTGTATAGGCAACATTCGCCATAATGGCGTTGTCAGTACCAGTAACCGTTTAATTCGCCCAATCGAATTATCAGCCAATGAATATAAGGCACTTTTATATGCAATGGCGGTTGCGAATTATAGTGAGAAAAATAGGGTAGATGGTGAAATTACCGAACAAACTTATATTTATTTGTATAAGGATGATTTGGCAGATTTACTAGGATTAAATAAACGTAATTCAATTAATGTTGCAATAGATCGGATTTATAAAGAGCTTTCATCCCGGGTAGCTCATTTTATTATTGAGGAGCCAGCTGATAATGGTAAGAGAAAGACTAAAAAAGTACATTCTGTCGTTCCCATTATCCGTGAGTTAAGATGGGAAGATGATTCTAAAAATGCGATTCAGATTCGTTTTACCAGTGAGGTGTTGCCGTATTTCACTCAACTGGCTGGGGGTAATTTTACTACCTATCAGCTAAAACATCTTTTTGCCCTAGATTCTGTTGCCAGTATGAGTCTTTATACTTATTTCATTAAAAACGAATTTAAGTACGTCAATCAAAAGAGTTATGAAGTGCCATTACTTTTAGAAAACTTGAAAGCACTGATTGATATTAATGAAACCAAATATGATCGCTGGGTAGATTTTAGACGCTATGTATTAGACAAAATAGTGGCAGAAATTAACGAAAATACAGATCTACAGTTAGAGTATGAAACCGTTAAGAAAGGCCGTCCAATTGTAGGTGTGAATTTTAAACTGCATCATCGGATTGCTGATAAGGCACTGGATGAATTTGCAGTGATTGAAAAAATCTATCTTGATGTTCCATTTGAAGACAATGCATCCGTAAAAGAATTAGGGGCTAAATTCGATATGAATGTACGTTCTTGGTATATTTTTAATAATGATGAAAATTATCAGCAGTTCAAGAAGTGGTTTAAAAAAGTAGGATGCCTCACTGACTCTCAAGCAAATATTGTCATTAATGACACTTTATTCCAAATGGATTTTGCTGAAATTGGTATGGGGTTGAATGACTTTAAACGAAATATGAAGCATAAACTTAAAAGTAATCCGGAATTCGTCCATAGTATTCGTGAAAGACTGAATGATATTTTTGGTAAAGAGTTGATCTAGCGAAAAGTGTAGCAACTTGCTACACTTTTTAGATATATGTTCGTAAAGAATACAAGTGGTAAGGACCTTAGGATAAAAACGACTCTGTTGCATAAAGTGTGAAAATGAACCGTACCGGGTTTGTCGGAGAGTCAATATTCTGAGAGACTACCCCGATGACCAAATTAAAATATACCCCTGAAATCAGAGAAAAAGCGGTTCAATTACTAATTGAATCTGAAAAAGATTATCCTTCTACTTGGGCTGCAATCACAGCAATTGCGCCTAAGATTGGTTATACTCCTGAAACACTTCGTGCCTGGCATCAAAAGCATTTAGATCAGCAAAATCCTATTAAAGTACAACAGATATCTGATCAAGAAAAAATGAAGCAAATGGAACGTGAAATTAAAGAATTAAAGCGTGCCAATGAAATTCTACGTAAAGCAGCCGCTTTTTTCGCCCAGGCGGAGCTCGACCGCCCACACAAATAATGGTGGATTTCATCCATAACAATAAAGATCGATATGGTGTTGATGCGATTTGTAGGATTTTACCGATCGCAGCTTCAACCTATTACCGAACTTTAGATCTCGCGGACAATCCAGAACATCGAGCGAAACGAGATCTACATGATGAGCATCATGCTGAACAAATTAAACGAATTTGGAAAGAAAGTTCAGGTCGATATGGTGTGCGTAAGGTCTGGCAACAATTGAAACGTGAAGGCTATATTATTGCACGTTGTACAGTTGCTCGATTGATGCAGAAGCTAGGTATACAAGGTGTTTGGCGTGGTAAGAATAAACAAACCACCCGTAGCCGAGATGATCAAAAAAGAGCAGATGATTTAGTGAAACGTAATTTTAATGCTGATCATCCTGACCAACTGTGGGTGAGTGACTTTACGTATATTCAAACTCATTCAGGCTGGGTCTATACCGCCTTTATTATTGATGTGTTCTCACGAGCAATTGTTGGATGGAAAGTATCGACACGGATGAATACAGATATGGTGCTCGATGCATTAGAGCAAGCCTTGCACGATCGAGGCATGCCAAAGAATGTGATTCATCATTCCGATAGAGGTGTTCAATATCTTTCTATTCGCTATACCAATCGTTTAGAAGCAGCAAATTTACGAGCATCAGTCGGTACAACTGGTGATTCATACGATAATGCTCTGGCTGAAACGGTGAATGGCTTATACAAAACAGAGGTGATTGAATATTTAAAAGCAGATTGGCAAGG
>NZ_JAAZQY010000057.1:3671-5583 GCF_012371315.1 Acinetobacter sp. A1 | reverse complement strand
ATTGGTTTAAATTACTCGAAGTTTATTTGAGCGAAATTTAAGTCAGAAAATTGATGAGCCAGATTTGGAAGTTTAGATTAAAACTTCAAAATGATTTTAACTGAAGAGTTTGATCATGGCTCAGATTGAACGCTGGCGGCAGGCTTAACACATGCAAGTCGAGCGGGCGAGGTTGCTTCGGTAACTGAGCTAGCGGCGGACGGGTGAGTAATGCTTAGGAATCTGCCTATTAGTGGGGGACAACATTCCGAAAGGAATGCTAATACCGCATACGTCCTACGGGAGAAAGCAGGGGATCATTTGACCTTGCGCTAATAGATGAGCCTAAGTCGGATTAGCTAGTTGGTGGGGTAAAGGCCTACCAAGGCGACGATCTGTAGCGGGTCTGAGAGGATGATCCGCCACACTGGGACTGAGACACGGCCCAGACTCCTACGGGAGGCAGCAGTGGGGAATATTGGACAATGGGGGGAACCCTGATCCAGCCATGCCGCGTGTGTGAAGAAGGCCTTTTGGTTGTAAAGCACTTTAAGCGAGGAGGAGGCTCTCTTGGTTAATACCTGAGAAGAGTGGACGTTACTCGCAGAATAAGCACCGGCTAACTCTGTGCCAGCAGCCGCGGTAATACAGAGGGTGCGAGCGTTAATCGGATTTACTGGGCGTAAAGCGCGCGTAGGTGGCTAATTAAGTCAAATGTGAAATCCCCGAGCTTAACTTGGGAATTGCATTCGATACTGGTTGGCTAGAGTATGGGAGAGGATGGTAGAATTCCAGGTGTAGCGGTGAAATGCGTAGAGATCTGGAGGAATACCGATGGCGAAGGCAGCCATCTGGCCTAATACTGACACTGAGGTGCGAAAGCATGGGGAGCAAACAGGATTAGATACCCTGGTAGTCCATGCCGTAAACGATGTCTACTAGCCGTTGGGGGATTTGATCCTTTAGTGGCGCAGCTAACGCGATAAGTAGACCGCCTGGGGAGTACGGTCGCAAGACTAAAACTCAAATGAATTGACGGGGGCCCGCACAAGCGGTGGAGCATGTGGTTTAATTCGATGCAACGCGAAGAACCTTACCTGGCCTTGACATAGTAGAAACTTTCCAGAGATGGATTGGTGCCTTCGGGAATCTACATACAGGTGCTGCATGGCTGTCGTCAGCTCGTGTCGTGAGATGTTGGGTTAAGTCCCGCAACGAGCGCAACCCTTTTCCTTACTTGCCAGCATTTCGGATGGGAACTTTAAGGATACTGCCAGTGACAAACTGGAGGAAGGCGGGGACGACGTCAAGTCATCATGGCCCTTACGGCCAGGGCTACACACGTGCTACAATGGTCGGTACAAAGGGTTGCTACACAGCGATGTGATGCTAATCTCAAAAAGCCGATCGTAGTCCGGATCGCAGTCTGCAACTCGACTGCGTGAAGTCGGAATCGCTAGTAATCGCGGATCAGAATGCCGCGGTGAATACGTTCCCGGGCCTTGTACACACCGCCCGTCACACCATGGGAGTTTGTTGCACCAGAAGTAGGTAGTCTAACCGCAAGGAGGACGCTTACCACGGTGTGGCCGATGACTGGGGTGAAGTCGTAACAAGGTAGCCGTAGGGGAACCTGCGGCTGGATCACCTCCTTAACGAAAGATTGACGATTGGTAAGAATCCACAACAAGTTGTTCTTCATGACGATGTATCTGAGGGTCTGTAGCTCAGTTGGTTAGAGCACACGCTTGATAAGCGTGGGGTCACAAGTTCAAGTCTTGTCAGACCCACCACTACTGACGACGCAAGAGATTGCAGAGTAAACGGAAATCAGAAACATTGACTTATTGATAAGCTGGGGACTTAGCTTAGTTGGTAGAGCGCCTGCTTTGCACGCAGGAGGTCAGGAGTTCGACTCTCCTAGTCTCCACCA
>NZ_JAAZQY010000057.1:0-3571 GCF_012371315.1 Acinetobacter sp. A1 | reverse complement strand
GATTTATTAAATTCTGTGATTTATCACAGTGAACTACTCGCTGACGAGGCGGTAGGAAATCATTAACAGATTGGCAAAATTGAGTCTGAAATAAATTGTTCAACTCATTTAATTCAAGATTGACAGTAATGCTTCGGTGTTACGGTTTAATTACGAATTGAAATGAGAACTAGCAAATTAACTGAATCAAGCGTTTTGGTATATGAATCTAATTGAAGCTGTACAGTGCTTAAGTGCACAAGACGTCAAACTGTGAATTAAATAAATATTTTATATTTATTTAATTGTCTTAACCCTACTTGTAGGGGTTAACGACTGTTTGGGGTTGTATAGTCAAGTAATTAAGTGCATGTGGTGGATGCCTTGGCAGTCAGAGGCGAAGAAAGACGTGATAGCCTGCGAAAAGCTCCGGGGAGGCGGCAAATATCCTTTGATCCGGAGATTTCTGAATGGGGGAACCCACCTACCTTAAGGTAGGTATCGTATGATGAATACATAGTCATACGAAGCGAACGCGGGGAAGTGAAACATCTCAGTACCCGTAGGAAAAGAAATCAATTGAGATTCCCTCAGTAGCGGCGAGCGAAAGGGGAAAAGCCCATTAAGTTATGTGTGTTTTAGTGGAATGCTCTGGGAAGTGCAACCATAGTGGGTGATAGTCCTGTACACGAAAGGGCACACATAATGATGACGAGTAGGGCGAGGCACGTGAAACCTTGTCTGAATATGGGGGGACCATCCTCCAAGGCTAAATACTCCTGACTGACCGATAGTGAACCAGTACCGTGAGGGAAAGGCGAAAAGAACCCCTGTGAGGGGAGTGAAATAGATCCTGAAACCGCATGCATACAAGCAGTGGGAGCCGACTTGTTCGGTGACTGCGTACCTTTTGTATAATGGGTCAGCGACTTATATTCAGTAGCAAGGTTAACCGAATAGGGGAGCCGTAGAGAAATCGAGTCTTAATAGGGCGTCTAGTTGCTGGGTATAGACCCGAAACCGGGTGATCTATCCATGAGCAGGTTGAAGGTTGGGTAACACTAACTGGAGGACCGAACCCACTGTCGTTGAAAAGCCAGGGGATGACTTGTGGATAGGGGTGAAAGGCTAATCAAACTCGGTGATAGCTGGTTCTCCCCGAAAGCTATTTAGGTAGCGCCTCGGACGAATACCATTGGGGGTAGAGCACTGTTTCGGCTAGGGGGTCATCCCGACTTACCAAACCGATGCAAACTCCGAATACCAATGAGTACTATCCGGGAGACAGACTGCGGGTGCTAACGTCCGTAGTCAAGAGGAAAACAATCCAGACCGCCAGCTAAGGCCCCAAAATCATAGTTAAGTGGGAAACGATGTGGGAAGGCATAGACAGCTAGGAGGTTGGCTTAGAAGCAGCCACCCTTTAAAGAAAGCGTAATAGCTCACTAGTCGAGTCGGCCTGCGCGGAAGATGTAACGGGGCTAAAACTATGTGCCGAAGCTGCGGATGCATAATTTATTATGCGTGGTAGGGGAGCGTTCTGTAAGCCGACGAAGGTGGATTGAGAAGTCTGCTGGAGGTATCAGAAGTGCGAATGCTGACGTGAGTAACGACAAAACGGGTGAAAAACCCGTTCGCTGAAAGACCAAGGGTTCCAGTCCAACGTTAATCGGGGCTGGGTGAGTCGACCCCTAAGGCGAGGCCGAGAGGCGTAGTCGATGGGAAATTGGTTAATATTCCAATACTTCAGTGTAATGCGATGAGAGGACGGAGAAGGTTAAGTCAGCCTGGCGTTGGTTGTCCAGGTGAAAGGAAGTAGGCATGCATCTTAGGCAAATCCGGGGTGCTCTATGCTGAGATCTGATAGCAAGCTGTACTTGTACAGTGAAGTGGCTGATACCCTGCTTCCAGGAAAAGTCTCTAAGCTTCAGTTACACTGGAATCGTACCCGAAACCGACACAGGTGGTCAGGTCGAGTAGACCAAAGCGCTTGAGAGAACTCTGCTGAAGGAACTAGGCAAAATGGTACCGTAACTTCGGGAGAAGGTACGCTGTTGATGGTGATAGGACTTGCTCCTTGAGCTGTCGACAGCCTCAGAAACCAGGCCGCTGCAACTGTTTATTAAAAACATAGCACTCTGCAAACACGAAAGTGGACGTATAGGGTGTGATGCCTGCCCGGTGCTGGAAGGTTAATTGATGGGGTTAGCGTAAGCGAAGCTCTTGATCGAAGCCCCAGTAAACGGCGGCCGTAACTATAACGGTCCTAAGGTAGCGAAATTCCTTGTCGGGTAAGTTCCGACCTGCACGAATGGCATAATGATGGCGGCGCTGTCTCCAGCAGAGGCTCAGTGAAATCGAATTCGCCGTGAAGATGCGGTGTACCCGCGGCTAGACGGAAAGACCCCGTGAACCTTTACTGCAGCTTGACATTGAACTTTGACCTTACTTGTGTAGGATAGGTGGGAGGCTTTGAAACTCGGACGCTAGTTCGAGTGGAGCCGTCCTTGAAATACCACCCTGGTAATGTTGAGGTTCTAACTCTGTCCCGTTATCCGGGACGAGGACCATGTCTGGTGGGTAGTTTGACTGGGGCGGTCTCCTCCTAAAGAGTAACGGAGGAGTACGAAGGTGCGCTCAGCGTGGTCGGAAATCACGCGTAGAGTATAAAGGCAAAAGCGCGCTTAACTGCGAGACCCACAAGTCGAGCAGGTACGAAAGTAGGTCTTAGTGATCCGGTGGTTCTGTATGGAAGGGCCATCGCTCAACGGATAAAAGGTACTCTGGGGATAACAGGCTGATACCGCCCAAGAGTTCATATCGACGGCGGTGTTTGGCACCTCGATGTCGGCTCATCTCATCCTGGGGCTGAAGCAGGTCCCAAGGGTATGGCTGTTCGCCATTTAAAGAGGTACGCGAGCTGGGTTTAGAACGTCGTGAGACAGTTCGGTCCCTATCTACCGTGGGCGCTGGAAATTTGAGAGGATCTGCTCCTAGTACGAGAGGACCAGAGTGGACGAACCTCTGGTGTACCGGTTGTGACGCCAGTCGCATCGCCGGGTAGCTATGTTCGGAAGGGATAACCGCTGAAAGCATCTAAGCGGGAAGCCTACCTCAAGATAAGATTTCCCCGAGGCTTTATGCCTCCTAAAGAGCCGTTGAAGACTACGACGTTGATAGGTTGGATGTGGAAGCATAGCGATATGTGAAGCTGACCAATACTAATTGCTCGTGAGGCTTGACTATACAACACCCAAACAGTTGTTGTATCACAAGCATCAATCGATTCATAAAAGATCACTTAAACCTGATCAGATCAAATATCTTGATTCAGCCCTTGCTGAACATGAAATTTCAGATACAATAGCCAACCTGTTAATAACTCATTTGGAACCAAGTAAGGCATTACAAGCAAAAGCATCGAGCTTAAGCAATGTAACTAAGACCCGAACAAGTCCATAACAGTTGTGCTGGCGACAATAGCAAGAGTGAACCACCTGATCCCTTCCCGAACTCAGAAGTGAAACCTCTTCGCGCTGATGGTAGTGTGGGGTTACCCATGTGAGAGTAAGTCATCGCCAGCTCATTATTC
>NZ_JAAZQY010000056.1:0-6075 GCF_012371315.1 Acinetobacter sp. A1 | reverse complement strand
TGAGCAAACAAAAACCGAGCTAATTGCTTAACTCGGTTTGAAGTGGAATACTGTCAATCTATTTCAGGACAAGACACTGGTCTAAAATAGCTAATTTAAGATCTATTTTGATTGTGGGTATACTCGCTAAAAAGCAGGATATATCAAGGTTTACACAAAAAAATGCAAAAGTAGATTAAATAAGGTGACTTTTAAAATAATCCTGCTATAATCCGCCCACGCACTTAATTTCTGTTCATTACCTGAACATTTCTCTTCTAATCATTGTGTATGCGCGTGCGGTCCAAAGAGAGGACGATATCTCGCGCCCCAATCGCTAAAGCGATTCCTTCAGGTTAAGCCGTAATCATGCGTGCGTTATATCACATCGTCGTTACTCGGATCGCCGCTGAATCTTACATTGTCAGCGATAATTGCTGTACCGCTTTTTGCCGATGTCCATCTGACTTTATTTTAATGGAGCACCCATTTTCAGGGTGAAAATCTCTATGAGCAAAACTTTTGCTGATTTTTCTTTACACGAATCTTTACAACAAGCTTTAGAAGGCTTGAACTTTACTACGCCGACTCCTGTTCAAGAACAATCGATTCCAGCGGCACTTGAAGGTAAAGACTTATTGGTGTCTAGCCAAACAGGTTCTGGTAAAACTGCTGCGTTCTTACTCCCAACTTTAAACGCGCTTGCTAACCAAGATACTTTCGTTCCTTTTAAAGAACGCATGAAAGCCATTACTCAGCCATCTATTTTGGTACTTTGCCCAACACGTGAGTTGGCGCAACAAGTGAGCCAAGATGCGATTGCATTTGTACGTCACATGAAAGGTGTACGTATTGCAGCAATTATGGGTGGTATGCCTTTTGGTAAGCAAATCCAACAATTAAAAGGTGCACAAGTGGTTGTAGCGACTCCAGGTCGTTTACTTGACTTGGTGAACCGTCGTCAAATTAAGCTCGATAAAGTTGATGCTTTAATTGTAGACGAAGCTGACCGTATGCTTGACCTAGGTTTCTCTGAAGACCTAGAAGCCATTAGCGACTTGGCTGCTAACCGTAAACAAACACTAATGTTCTCTGCTACTTTTGCAAGCCGTATTATCACGCTTGCAGAACGTATGATGAATGAACCTGTGCGTATTGCAATTGAAACAGGTCACTCAACCAACATGGACATCACCCAGACTTTACACTGGACAGATGGCTTTGAGCACAAGAAAAAATTATTGTCACACTGGTTGTCTGATGAAGGTGTAGACCAAGCGGTTGTATTCGCATCGACTCAAGAAGATACCGACATGTTGGCTGAAGAATTGGCTGAAGCAGGTCACTCTGTCGTTGCTCTACACGGTGCAATGCCACAGACTGTACGTAACCGTCGTTTACGTAGCATTCGTGAAGGTCGTGCAAAAATTTTGGTTGCAACTGACGTAGCAGCACGTGGTTTAGACGTACCAACGATTTCTCACGTGATCAACTTTGGTTTACCAATGAAAAATGAAGACTATGTACACCGTATTGGTCGTACAGGTCGTGCAGGTCGTACCGGTAATGCCATTACTTTGGCAACTTACCGTGAGCGTGGCAAAATCCGTGCTTTGGAAGATTTCTTAGATGCACGTTTAAGTGTTTCTGAAATTGAAGGCTTAGAGCCATCTCCACCACCAGCACGTTCTGGTCGTGACGGTGGTCGTGGTCGTCGTGATGGCGGTCGCGGTGGTCGTGGCGGTTTTGGTGGCGGTCGTCGTTTTGAAGGCGAAAGCAACTTTAAACGTCGTGAAGGTGGTGATGATCGTCCACGTCGTAGCTTCGATGACAAACCACGTGGTGAACGTCCTGCATTTGGTGAAGATCGCCCACGTCGCGAGTTCAACTCAGATCGTCCACGCCGTGAAGGTGGCTTTGGTGACCGTCCACAACGTTCATTTGAAGATCGTCCACGCCGCGAGTTCAACTCAGATCGTCCACGCCGTGAAGGTGGTTTCGGTGACCGTCCACAACGTTCATTTGAAGATCGCCCACGTCGTGAATTTAATTCAGACCGTCCACGTCGCGAAGGTGGTTTCAACGATAAACCACGTTTTGATGCGAATGATGACAACCGTGGCAACCGCGTAGACTATAAACCACGTCGCGAAGGTGGCTTTGGTGATCGTCCAAAACGTGATTTTGGTGATCGTCCTGCACGTCGTGAAGGTGGTTTTGGTGACCGTCAACCACGTTCTTTTGATGATCGTCCTAAGCGTTCATTTGGTGGTGAAGATCGTCCACGTCGTGAGTTCAATTCAGATCGTCCACGCCGTGAAGGTGGTTTTGATCGCCCACGTCGTAAATTTAACGACTAAGCGCTATCTGAAGCGTCAGCTTAAAGAAAACCGGTGTTGAGCACCGGTTTTTTTATGTTAAAAAATGATTTTCCGTCTGAATAAAATGTATACTGTGTCATGTTTTTATTGTGTTGTGCGAATTATGAACATCGATGGCTTGCGAATGCTGATGCAGACGAGAGAGGGAATGATGCCGTATATTGGTTTAGCGCTGATTTTATGTAATTTAATTTATTATATTATTTCCTCTTATTTTTAAGTGTTTGCTGTAATGAAAGTGATTTAGATAACAATAATATTTATAGTTGCACAAGACGTGCACAGTTTTAAAAAATTTGCTAGATAACATTTTATGCTTCAATCCTTTATAGTATGCGTGCTGAAAAAATGCAGGAAGACCCTCAGCTATGAATAATTCAACACCTCAACATGAGCCGTCATTGATTGAAGTCAATGAACTGAGCTTTAAGCGAGGGAAACGTGTCATTTTTGAAAATGTCAGTTTAAAGATTCGCCGTGGGCAAATTACGGCCATTATGGGACCTTCTGGTACAGGTAAAACCACATTATTACGCTTGATTGGTGGTCAACTGGCACCCGATCATGGTGATATTTTACTGGATGGAAAAAACCTTGCAGATATGTCACGTCAGGAGTTGTTTGCTGCACGGGCACGTATGGGCATGTTATTCCAAAGCGGTGCATTATTTACCGATATGAGCGTGTATGAAAATGTAGCATTTCCATTGCGTGCGCACACCAAGTTACCGGAGCATTTAATTGCAGAACTGGTGGCGTTGAAACTTGAAGCAGTGGGGTTACGTGGTACTGAACAACTCATGCCTGCAGAATTATCGGGCGGGATGAACCGTCGTGTGGCCTTAGCACGTGCGATTGCGTTAGACCCTGAATTGATCATGTACGATGAGCCATTTGCAGGCCAAGACCCGATTGTAAAAGGTGTACTGACTCGTTTAATTCGTTCTTTACGTGAAGCTTTGGATTTAACCACCATCATCGTCTCGCATGATGTAGGTGAAACGCTGTCGATTGCTGACTACATTTACATTATCGCAGAAGGCGTGATTCAGGGCGAGGGTACACCTGCGGAATTACAACAGCATGAATCGGCATTTGTACGTCAGTTCTTAACAGGCGCTGCCGAAGGGCCTGTCGATTATCAATTTAGCCATCGGGCTTATTTAAGTGATGAGGTGCGTTCATGAATGCTATTGCCGCATTAGGTCAACGCGTCATTGAGCGTGTTCGTGGCATTGGTGTCGCCACCCAAATGTTGTTGCAAATCTTATTTTCCATGCCAACTTGGCTTGGGGTAAAACTGTTTGTTTACCAGATGTACCGTGTAGGCGTTATGTCCCTACTCATTATTGCGGTCTCGGGTTTATTCATTGGTTTGGTTTTAGGCTTACAAGGTTACTCCATTTTGGTCAATATTGGCTCGGAAGCCATGCTTGGTACCATGGTGTCTTTAACCTTGTTACGTGAACTCGCCCCTGTGGTTGCAGCATTGTTATTTGCAGGACGTGCAGGCTCTGCCTTAACCGCTGAAATTGGTCTGATGAAAGCTACAGAACAATTGGCCAGTATGGAAATGATTGGGGTAGACCCACTCAAGCGTATTGTATCGCCGCGTTTATGGGCGGGTATTGTTAGCCTGCCAATGCTATCCATTATTTTTGCTGCGATTGGCATTATGGGCGGCAAAATGGTTGGGGTAGATTTTCTGGGTGTAGATGAAGGTTCTTTCTGGGGTGGCATGCAAAGCAGCGTGCAATTCTATAAAGATATTTTTAATGGCACCATTATTAAAAGTTTTGTTTTTGCATTAATTTGTACCTGGATTGCAGTGTATCAGGGCTATGCCTGTGTGCCGACCTCAGAAGGCATTGCAACGTCGACCACGCGCACCGTGGTGTATTCTTCATTATGTGTTTTAGGTTTTGATTTTGTGTTGACTGCGGTCATGTTCGGAGGTGTTTAATGAAATCACGTACTAGTGAGCTGGCCGTAGGTGTTTTTGTCATTCTGACAGGCATTGCATTGTTTTTCTTGGCGATGAAAGTCAGTGGATTGGTCGGAACCAATTTACGTGACAGCTATAATATGACCGCAACGTTTGACAATGTGAATGGTCTAAAACCACGTGCTAAAGTCACCATGAGCGGTGTGACCATTGGGCGTGTGAATGACATCACCTTAGACCCTGTATCACGTTTGGCCACTGTTGAATTTGAGTTGGATGGTAAACTGACCAGTTTTAATGCTGAGCAATTAAAAACAGTGCAAAATTATGCAGTTGAAGAATTGCGTTACAGTGCTGAATACGAACAGGCAAGTCCTGAGCAACAAAAAGAAATGGAACAACAACTGTTGAGTAACATGAAATCCATTACCAGTATTGATGAAGATGCTTACATAATGGTTGCAACCAATGGTTTGTTGGGGGAGAAGTATCTCAAAGTTGTTCCAGGTGGTGGTTTGAACTTTGTGAAACGTGGCGAAAGCATTGCCAATACCCAAGGTACCATGGATTTAGAAGATTTAATCAGTAAGTTTATTACTGGCGGTGCAGCGAAAACATCCAATGCAGCATCAGACACAGATACAGCGACAGCTGAAACAACAGATGCAGAAGTGTCATTTGTTGAGTAATTGAGGAGATTGTCCGTGAAAACACTTTTAAAGCAAACTCTGGCGGTAAGTGTGCTTTCTACCATGTTGGCAGGTACTGCATTTGCTGCACCCGCAGAAGCGCCACCAGCTTTTGTGAAAAAAGTTGCCGATAGCTTGATTACACGTTTAAAAGCAGATCATGCTAAATTGCAGAACAATCCAGCATTGGTGAAAACCATTGTGCGTCAGAACCTTGACCCGTATGTAGATGCGCAAGCATTTACCCGTATTGTGATGGGGACTTATGCAACCAACCAATACAGCTCAGCGGCACAACGTGCACAGTTTGAGAAAAACTTCCGTGAAACCTTAATTGAGAACTATGGTACAGCGTTTGCGAAATTCAGTAACCAAACCTATACCATGCGTCCTTATAAGGCGACCAACAGCAAGAACCCTGTAGTGACCATCGACTTTGTTCACAATGGTGAAAAAATTCCTGTGTCATTCCAGTTGGCAGATAAAGGTAGCCAATGGAAAATCCGTAACATCAACGTTTCGGGTATTGATCTAGGTTTGCAATTCCGTAACCAGTTTGCGGCAAACGTGAAGCGTAATGGTGGCAATATTGATAAAGCTATTGCAACCTTTAAGCCAGATGCAGAAGCTGCGGTTGAAAAGAAAAAATAGGTTAGGTGTGGCGTGATTGAATTATCAAATCAGGAATTATGCGTTTCTGGAAAAATAGATTTCAGTAATGCTGAGCAATATTACCAAAAAGGCATACAGTTGATTCGTCAACAGCAACTACCTTTGGTAGTGAATTTGGCAAATCTGGAACAAGGCAGCACTTTGGCTTTGGCTGTTTTGGTGCAATGGTTGCGTCAGACACCAGAAGCCAAAGGCTTACAGTTTAAAGCTGTTCCTGAAAAAATGATGAAAATCATTCAAGCGTGTCATTTGCAAGATGATTTAAAACTGATCGCCTAAAACTGAAACCACAAAAAAGCACCTACTTGTAAGGTGCTTTTTTTATTGCGTTAATTGTCCCGTCCTGAAATAAGTTTACACCTTAAGAGACTTATTTTATGGAACATAAACGAGAACAACGAGTTAAACG